>NZ_JBSVWQ010000049.1:0-35794 GCF_054071215.1 Pseudomonas sp. SDO5522_S412
CCGGCGTGATGCGTCATGCGGATGCGGGCTACCAGATCGCGATTGATTGCGCCAAAGAGCAGGGCCTCAATCTCCCGATGATCAAATAACTAATGTGGGAGCGGGCTTGCTCGCGAAGGCGGTCTAGAGATCAATCAAGGCGCAGGATTCGGATGATCCTTCTGAATCGCCTCAATCCCTGCCAGCACCTCATCCGACAGTTTCAAATCAGCGCTGGCGATGTTGCTGTCCAGCTGCTCCAGGGTCGTGGCGCCAATGATGTTGCTGGTCACGAACGGTTGTTGGGTCACAAACGCCAATGCCATCTGCGCTGGGTCCAGGCCGTGCTCACGGGCCAGTGCCACGTAACGGCTGCATGCAGCTTCCGATTGCGCATTGAAGTAGCGGCTGAAGCGGCTATAGAGGCTCAGGCGGCCCTTGGCCGGGCGTGCGCCACCTTCGTACTTGCCGCTGAGCATGCCGAACGCCAGCGGTGAATACGCCAGCAAACCGCACTGTTCACGGATGGCGATTTCCGCCAGGCCCACTTCAAAGCTGCGGTTGAGCAGGTTGTAGGGGTTCTGGATCGACACCGCGCGGGTCCAGCCACGGGCTTCGGCCAGGGCCAGGAACTTCATGGTGCCCCACGGGGTTTCGTTGGACAGGCCGATGTGGCGGATCTTGCCGGCCTTGACCTGCTCATCCAGGGCTTCGAGGGTTTCCTCCAGCGGCGTCAGGTCTTCTTCGGCCTTGTGCTTGTAGCCCAGTTGGCCGAAAAAGTTGGTGCTGCGCTCGGGCCAGTGCAGCTGGTAGAGGTCGATCCAGTCGGTTTGCAGGCGCTTGAGGCTCGCGTCCAGGGCTTCGGCGATGTGCTTGCGGTTGTGCTTGAGGCTGCCATCGCGGATGTAGTCGATGGTGTTGCCGGGGCCGGCGATCTTGCTGGCGAGGATCCAGTCGGCACGGTCGCCGCGGCTTTTGAAGTAATTACCGATATAGCGCTCGGTGGTGGCGTAGGTGTCGGCCTTGGGCGGCACCGGGTACATTTCCGCGGTGTCGAGGAAGTTGATCCCCGCGGCCTTGGCCCGTTCGATCTGTGCGAAGGCCTCTGCCTCGCTGTTCTGCTCGCCCCAGGTCATGGTGCCCAAGGCTATCGCGCTCACGTTCAGATCGGTTCGGCCCAGCTGTCGATAGTCCATCGGGTACTCCTTCGGGGAAAACAATCATAAAAGCAGGTTGAAATTTTTTTGGCAATCTGCATAATTGCCCACCTCTTTCTGCAGTGGAAGTGATGCGCCGCCTGCCGAAGAATCTTGCCGTTGAACGGACGCGCCGACCCGAGCCCCCGATAGCGTCTGTATCCGGCTGCCTTTGACTTGTCAAAGTACGCACTATTCAGTAAGATCCGCCGTCTAATTTACAGGGCGGCCCCTGAGGCTATTAAAGAATGACAACTTTTACTGCAAAACCAGAAACAGTTCAGCGCGACTGGTTTGTCGTCGACGCCGCTGGTCAGACCCTGGGTCGTCTGGCCACTGAAGTCGCCAGCCGTCTGCGTGGCAAGCACAAGCCTGAGTACACCCCTCACGTTGATACCGGTGACTACATTGTCATCATCAACGCCGAGCAGGTACGTGTTACCGGCAACAAAGCTCAAGACAAAATGTACTACCGTCACTCCGGTTTCCCAGGCGGTATCAAGTCTTCGAACTTCGAAGGCCTGATCTCCAAAAAGCCTGAAGCCCCGATTGAAATCGCGGTCAAAGGTATGCTGCCGAAGGGCCCACTGGGTCGCGACATGTATCGCAAGCTGAAAGTCTATGCGGGCGCTGCTCACCCTCATGCTGCTCAGCAGCCCCAAGAACTGAAGTTTTAACGGAATAGTTCATTATGTCGGCGACTCAAAATTACGGCACTGGCCGTCGCAAAACCGCTACCGCTCGCGTTTTCCTGCGTCCGGGTACTGGTAACATCTCGATCAACAACCGCACTCTGGAAAATTTCTTCGGTCGCGAAACTGCCCGCATGGTAGTTCGTCAGCCGCTGGAATTGACCGAGACCGTTGAAAAGTTCGACATCTACGTCACCGTTATCGGTGGCGGTGTAAGTGGTCAAGCTGGCGCAATCCGCCACGGTATCACTCGCGCTCTGATGCAGTACGACGAAACCCTGCGTGGCGCTCTGCGCAAAGCTGGCTTCGTGACTCGCGATGCTCGTGAAGTTGAACGTAAGAAAGTTGGTCTGCGTAAAGCGCGTAAGCGTCCGCAGTACTCGAAGCGTTAATTCGCTTTTACGTTCCAGAAAACGCCCAGCCTCCTCACGGAGCTGGGCGTTTTTTATTGCCTGCTATTTATGTAAAAAAATCTGTGTGACAACTTGCCACATCCGTAGAGCCCCTATACTCAAAGGCTTGGAGCCAGTGCCGGGGGTAATTACCTTGTCAGACGTGGGGCTTTTCATTACCATTCGGCAAAATTTTTATAAGTTCAGATTTAACACTTAGTAGACGCCTGATTTAACAGGCCACAAAGCTGATGGGAGAGGACTGAATGAGCAATGACGGCGTGAATGCAGGCCGGCGTCGCTTCTTGGTAGCAGCCACATCCGTGGTGGGTGCTGCAGGAGCGGTGGGGGCTGCGGTCCCGTTCGTGGGGTCATGGTTTCCCAGTGCCAAGGCGAAAGCCGCAGGTGCACCGGTGAAGGTGAATGTCAGCAAGATCGATCCAGGCCAGCAAATGATTGCTGAATGGCGCGGTCAGCCAGTGTTCATCGTTCGTCGTACCGAGGAAATCCTGGGAAATCTGAAGAAGATCGAGGGCCAGCTGTCCGACCCCGACTCGAAGAATTCCGACCAACCCGCTTACGTCGATAAGGAAATTCGCTCGATCAAGCCGGAAATTCTGCTGCTGATCGGTATCTGCACCCACTTGGGTTGCTCTCCCACCTTCCGCCCGGAAGTGGCGCCCGCGGACCTGGGCAAGGACTGGGTCGGGGGCTATTTCTGCCCGTGCCACGGTTCTCACTACGACCTCGCTGGCCGCGTCTACAAGTCACAACCTGCACCACTGAACCTGCCAGTTCCGCCACATCACTACGAGACTGACAGTGTCATTGTCATTGGCGTCGACGAGGGGGAGAAAGCCTGATGAGCAAGTTCATGGATTGGGTGGATGCGCGCTTCCCCGCGACCAAGATGTGGGAAGACCACCTCAGCAAGTACTACGCACCGAAGAACTTCAACTTCTTCTATTTCTTTGGCTCCCTGGCACTTCTGGTACTGGTCAATCAGATCGTTACCGGTGTCTGGCTGACGATGAGCTACACGCCGTCGGCCGAAGAAGCCTTCGCCTCTGTCGAATACATCATGCGCGACGTCGAGTACGGCTCGATCCTGCGTCTGCTGCACTCCACCGGCGCCTCGGCGTTCTTCATCGTCGTCTACATGCACATGTTCCGTGGCCTGCTCTACGGCTCGTACCAGAAGCCCCGCGAGCTGGTGTGGGTGTTCGGCATGCTGATCTACCTGGCGCTGATGGCCGAGGCCTTCATGGGCTACCTGCTGCCGTGGGGCCAGATGTCCTATTGGGGCGCCCAGGTGATCATCTCGCTGTTCGGTGCGATCCCGGTCATCGGCAACGACCTGACCCAGTGGATTCGCGGTGACTACCTGATCTCCGGGATCACCCTGAACCGCTTCTTCGCCTTGCACGTGGTGGCCTTGCCGATTGTGATCCTGGGTCTGGTAGTGCTGCACATCCTGGCGTTGCACGAAGTGGGTTCGAACAACCCCGACGGCGTGGATATCAAGAAGCACAAGGACGAAAACGGCGTACCACTGGACGGCATTCCGTTCCACCCGTACTACACCGTGAAAGATATCGTCGGTGTGGTGGTGTTCCTGTTCATCTTCTGCTCGATCGTGTTCTTTTTCCCGGAGATGGGCGGTTATTTCCTCGAGAAACCGAACTTCGAACAGGCGAACGCCTTCAAGACCCCGGAACACATTGCCCCGGTCTGGTACTTCACTCCGTTCTACGCGATCTTGCGGGCGATTCCCGACAAACTCATGGGCGTTATCGCCATGGGCGCAGCGATTGCAGTGCTGTTCGTGCTGCCGTGGCTCGACCGTAGCCCGGTCAAGTCCATGCGCTACAAGGGCTGGCTGAGCAAGATCTGGCTGTGGGTGTTCTGCATTGCGTTCGTGATCCTGGGTGTACTGGGCGTACTGGCGCCGACCCCGGAGCGTACGTTGCTGTCGCAGGTCTGCACCTTCCTGTACTTCGCCTACTTCATTCTGATGCCGTTCTATACCCGGCTCGAGAAGACCAAACCGGTACCGGAAAGGGTGACTGGCTGATGAAAAAATTATTCGTTGCATTCATTCTTGCGGCCCTGCCGCTGCTGTCTTTCGCCGCTGAACACGGCCCAGAGCTGGAAAAAGTCGACATCGACGTGTCGGACAAAGCCGCAATGCAGGACGGGCTGCGTACGTTCACCAACTACTGCATGGGCTGCCACAGCGCCAAGTTCCAGCGTTACGAGCGAGTGGCCGACGACCTGGGCATTCCCCATGACGTGATGCTGAGCCACTCGGTGTTCACCGGGGCGAAGATCGGCGACCACATGACCATCGGCATGCAACCGGCCGACGCCAAGACCTGGTTCGGGGCTGCACCGCCCGACCTGACCCTGGTGGCCCGTGTGCGTGGCACCGATTGGCTCTATGGCTACCTGAAATCCTTCTATGAAGACCCGACGCGTCCCTACGGCGTGAACAACAAAGTGTTCCCGAACGTCGGTATGCCTAACGTTCTGGTCGGCCTGCAAGGTCGCCAAGTGGTAGGATGCAAGCAAGTACAAATCGTCGAAGACGGCAAGAAGCAGTATGATCCGCTCACCGGTACGCCTCTGACTCATGAAGCGTGCGATCAGCTGACCATAGTGCCGAAGACCGGCACGCTGAACGAAGAGCAGTTCGACGAGAAGGTCAAGAATCTGGTGACCTTCCTGGCCTACTCGGCCAACCCAGTGAAGCTGCAGCATCAGCGCATTGGTACCTATGTGTTGCTGTACCTGGCCTTCTTCTTCGTGTTCGCCTATCTGCTGAAACGCGAATACTGGAAGGATGTGCATTGATCCAACCGTAAGTAATTGCTGTTAATCTTGCGCGCCCAGCGGCATCTCTGAAGGTAAGTCTGGTTTATCCAGGCGTCACGGAGATGCTCACTGGGCGCGCTCGTTTTTGAGCTTCCGATAATTTCAACAAGCGAGGAGGACCGCCATGGGCGTGACCAATCGGTTGGCCTGTTACTCCGACCCCGCCGACCACTATTCCCACCGAGTACGCATCGTGCTCGCAGAGAAGGGTGTCAGCGCAGAGATCATCAGTGTGGAGGTGGGACGTCACCCGCCGAAACTGATCGAAGTGAACCCTTACGGCAGCTTGCCCACCCTGGTCGATCGTGACCTGGCGTTGTGGGAGTCAACCGTGGTGATGGAATACCTGGATGAGCGTTATCCCCATCCACCGTTGCTGCCGGTGTATCCGGTGGCGCGTGCCAACAGCCGCCTGCTGATCCATCGGATCCAGCGTGACTGGTGTGGCCTGGTGGACCTGATTCTGGATTCACGCAGCAAGGAAGCGGCCCGGGTTCAGGCGCGCAAGGAATTGCGCGAGAGCCTGACCGGTGTTTCGCCGTTGTTTGCCGACAAACCTTTTTTCCTCAGCGAGGAACAAAGTCTGGTGGATTGCTGCCTATTACCCATACTCTGGCGCTTGCCGATTTTGGGCATAGAACTGCCGCGGCCTGCCAAGCCGCTGCTTGACTACATGGAGCGCCAGTTTGCGCGTGAGGCTTTCCAGGCGAGTCTGTCTGGTGTCGAACGCGATATGCGCTAAGGCTTAAGGAGCCGTTGATGAACTCCAGTCGACCTTACCTGGTCCGCGCGCTCTATGAGTGGATAGTGGACAACGATTGCACCCCGCACATGCTGGTCAATTCCGAGTTTCCCGCGGTTCAGGTACCGCAAGGTTTTGCCAGTGACGGACAAATCGTCCTGAACGTTTCACCCAGTGCCGTGCGACACCTGCACATGGACAATGAAGCGGTCAGCTTTGAAGGGCGTTTCGGCGGTGTGCCGCATACGCTGTTCGTGCCCATCGGTGCCATCCTCGGGATCTACGCCCGGGAAAATGGCCAGGGCATGGTGTTTGATCTGGAGTCTTCCCTTGAGGATGACGAAGCGATCGAGCTCGAAGGCGAAGATGATGTGCCGCCGCCGGATTTCGAGCCACCGCGTCCAAGCGGTCGGCCGAGTCTGAAAGTGGTGAAGTAACAAGGCGCGGGCCCTCGGGCCAGCGTTGAAAATGCCTCGGTGATGCCGGGGCATTTTTTTGCCTGGCGAAAACCCCGGCGGTTATAGATGAAAGTCATGACAGGACGGTGATCGTACAACCGCCATGGGCTATCATGCGTGCTTCAGATCGCCGAGATAGATGATTCATCATGGAAAACTCCAGCGCCGCCCCTCGTCTTCCCCGCAAGCGCCGCAGCCTTGCCCAGGAATTGGTCACGGTGTTGTCCGAGCAGATCCGCGACGGCCAACTCAAACGTGGCGACAAACTGCCCACCGAGTCGGCGATCATGGATGCCCATGGGGTCAGCCGCACCGTGGTGCGTGAAGCCATCTCGCGATTGCAGGCCGCCGGGCAGGTAGAAACCCGCCATGGCATCGGTACCTTTGTGCTGGATACGCCAAGCCCCAGCGGTTTCCGGATTGATCCGGCCACTGTTGTCACCCTGCGTGATGTGCTGGCCATCCTTGAACTGCGGATCAGCCTGGAAGTGGAGTCTGCCGGGCTTGCTGCCCAGCGCCGTAGCGACGAGCAATTGGCCGGCATGCGTGCTGCCCTCGATGCGCTGAACGAAAGTGCGGCCCACGCCGGTGATGCGGTGGCGTCGGACTTCCAGTTCCACCTGCAGATTGCCCTGTCCACCGGCAACCGCTACTTCACCGACATCATGACCCACCTGGGCACCAGCATCATTCCGCGCACGCGGCTGAACTCGGCACGCCTGGCCCATGATGACCAGCAGCACTACATGAGCCGCCTGAGCCGCGAACACGAAGAGATCTATGAGGCGATCGCGCGCCAGGATTCGGATGCGGCGCGGGCGGCCATGCGGTTGCACCTGACCAACAGCCGTGAGCGGCTGCGCCATGCCCATGAAGAGGCGGAAGCGCAGCGCGGTTGATTCCAGGCTGGACGTAAGCGTGTGGCTTGAAAGCTCATTGTGGCGAGGGAGCTTGCTCCCGTTGGGCCGCGCAGCGGCCCCAAATCCATTGCCCCGAGTTCTGTCTGAAAGAACCCCGTGTTCTTGCTGGGGCTGCTTCGCAGCCCAACGGGAGCAAGCTCCCTCGCCACAGGTTAATGCGCGAGGCTTAACTCACGTCTTTCAGGCCGGCTGATTCGGCTTGTAGTCCTTGAGCAGCAGATACGTGCTCCAACCCCACCAGTCATTGGTCCACTGCTTGTCGTTCAGGTTGTTGACGTCCTTGCGTCGCAGCACCTTGTCGCCTTCAGCCTTGAACAGCGGTGAGAAGTTGTTCGCCGGGTTCTGCGCGGCGTTCAGGTCCGGCACATACAGCGGTGCCTTGAAGTTGGCCGGGGAGGGCGCCATGCCGCTGATAAACGTTTCGAAGATCTCATCGGCCGAGGCCTGCACGGCGCGTTTGACCATGGCGCGGTTGGCCGCATCGTTGCTGTCGAAATAGCGTTTATCACCGTAGGCATGCCACTGCTCGCCCAGGGCGTTGCGCACATTGAGCCCGAACTTGCTGTCTTCATCGTGCATGAAGCGGCTGATCAGCGATCCCAGTTCGCCCGGTGTCACCACTGCCGCCAGTTGCTTGCGCGGTACCCGCAGGTGCCCGGCGGAAAATAGATCGGTCAAAAAGTGATCAGCAAAGCTGTTCATGGCATAGGCCAGTTCCAGCGCCTGGTCGGTGCCGGTCTGATGCGCCACGACGGCTTGTTGCAAGGCTGCCGTATGCCCCGCCAGATAGGCCGCCAAAGCCCATTCGCCAAAGTGGTCGGCATTGTCTGCCGCCAGTTTCAGGTAGCGCCCCAGTGGAATCAGCGCCGAGACGGCACTGCCGCCGCCGGTGATGCGGTTCCATTCCTCGGACAAGGTGTCACCCAGCGCGTCATAGGCTTCATGGGGTTGCTTGCCATCCTTGATCGCCTGGTTGACCGCATTGATCTCCTTTTGCATCACCGCGAGGATCTTGCCCGCTTCTTCCCGTGATGCTGGCAATACCGCCAGCGAGTTGAACGCATCGGTAAAGCGCTGCACACGATCAGCGGGCGATGTACCTTCGTTGATGGGGCGCCCGGGGATGCCATAGAAATCACCGCCCAGGGCGATGATCTGGCCGTAGCTCAGCGCCAGGCCATTGGGCAGGTGCAATTCGACCTGCCGGGCGGGAATCGGCGGGGCGTCCTTGACGAAACGCAACAGGGTGTCGTCGCCGATGGCGGTGTGTTCGCCGCCTTCAAAACGCAGGGTTGGCGGGGTTTTCACAGGTGTGGCGAGTTCAAGATCTGACATGTTAGCTCCTTGCTATGTCGTAGGAATCTTCCGTAATAACTGTACGTATATACAGTTATTCAGAGCATAGAGGAAAAACTTCCTACGTCAAGAAAGCAGCAATCGAGAAGGGCGGCGATGAATTGCAGTTGACGAATATTTTTATAGTTGTACGATGACGTACGACATCAAGATAACCATCCGTAATCTCACAACAGAAAGTCTTCGCCCAGGGTGTTCGAATAATGAATCCACAAGAACTGAAGTCCATCCTCTCTCACGGTCTGCTGTCTTTCCCGGTGACCGATTTCAATGCCCAGGGTGATTTCCACCAGGCGGGCTACATCAAGCGTCTGGAATGGCTGGCCCCTTATGGCGCTACCGCCTTGTTCGCCGCTGGCGGCACCGGTGAGTTTTTCTCCCTGGCGGCCAGCGAATATTCGCAAGTGGTGAAAACCGCCGTTGATACCTGCGCCACCAGCGTGCCGATTCTTGCCGGTGTCGGCGGTGCCACCCGCCAGGCCATCGAGTACGCCCAGGAAGCCGAGCGTCTTGGCGCCAAAGGCTTGCTGCTGCTGCCGCACTACCTGACCGAAGCCAGCCAGGACGGGGTTGCCGCCCACGTTGAAGCGGTGTGCAAGTCGGTCAAGATCGGTGTAGTGGTCTACAACCGCAACGTCTGCCGCCTGACCGCGCCGCTGCTGGAACGCCTGGCCGAGCGCTGCCCGAACCTGATCGGTTACAAGGACGGCCTGGGTGACATTGAATTGATGGTGTCGATCCGTCGTCGCCTCGGTGACCGTTTCAGCTACCTGGGCGGCTTGCCGACTGCAGAGGTTTACGCCGCTGCCTACAAGGCCCTGGGCGTGCCGGTGTACTCCTCGGCGGTGTTCAACTTCATTCCAAAAACCGCGATGGATTTCTACCACGCCATTGCCCGGGAAGATCACGCCACCGTCGGCAAGATCATCGACGACTTCTTCCTGCCGTACCTCGACATCCGTAACCGCAAGGCCGGTTACGCGGTGAGCATCGTCAAGGCCGGGGCGAAAATCGTCGGCTACGACGCAGGCCCCGTGCGTACCCCGCTGACCGATCTGCTGCCGGAAGAATACGAAGCCCTGGCCGCGTTGATCGACAAGCAAGGCGCGCAATAACCCATCACCAAGGCCGCTGAGTAATCAGCGGCTTTTTGCGTCAGGAGAGAATTCGTGTCCCAAGCCAAGCGTTTTGAAAACTACATCGGTGGCCAGTGGGTTGCCGGCGCCGACTACTCGGCCAACATCAATCCGTCGGAGTTGTCTGATGTCATTGGCGAATACGCCAAGGCTGACCTCGCCCAGGTCCACGCGGCCATCGACGCTGCGCGCGCTGCTTTTCCGGCGTGGTCCACTTCCGGGATCCAGGCGCGTCATGATTCGCTGGATAAAGTCGGCACCGAAATCCTCGCCCGTCGCGAAGAACTCGGCACCCTGCTGGCCCGGGAAGAGGGCAAGACCCTGCCGGAAGCCATCGGCGAAGTGACCCGCGCCGGTAACATCTTCAAATTCTTCGCCGGTGAATGCCTGCGCCTGTCCGGCGACTACCTGCCGTCGGTGCGTCCGGGCGTCAACGTTGAAGTGACCCGTGAGGCGTTGGGCGTGGTTGGCCTGATCACGCCGTGGAACTTCCCGATTGCCATCCCGGCCTGGAAGATCGCCCCGGCCCTGGCCTACGGCAACTGCGTGGTGCTCAAACCGGCTGAACTGGTACCGGGCTGCGCCTGGGCCCTGGCCGAAATCATCTCCCGCGCCGGCTTCCCTGCCGGTGTGTTCAACCTGGTGATGGGCAGCGGCCGTGTGGTCGGCGATGCCATGGTCAACAGCCCGAAAGTCGACGGCATCAGCTTCACCGGCTCGGTGGGCGTGGGTCGTCAGATCGCCGTCAGCTGCGTGTCGCGCCAGGCCAAGGTGCAGTTGGAAATGGGCGGCAAGAACCCGCAGATCATTCTCGACGACGCCGACCTCAAGCAAGCCGTCGAGCTGTCGGTGCAGAGCGCGTTTTACTCCACCGGCCAACGTTGCACCGCGTCCAGCCGCTTTATCGTCACCGCCGGGATTCACGACCAGTTCGTCGCGGCCATGGCCGAGCGGATGAAGTCGATCAAGGTCGGCCACGCCCTGAAAACCGGCACCGACATCGGCCCGGTGGTTTCCCAGGCCCAACTGGACCAGGACTTGAAGTACATCGACATCGGCCAGAGCGAAGGCGCCCGGCTGGTCAGCGGCGGTGAGCTGGTGACCTGCGACACCGAAGGCTACTTCCTCGCGCCGACGCTGTTTGCCGACAGCGAAGCCGCGATGCGCATCAGCCGTGAAGAGATCTTCGGGCCGGTGGCCAACGTGGTGCGCGTGGCGGATTACGAGGCGGCGCTGGCGATGGCCAACGACACCGAGTTCGGCCTCTCGGCCGGTATCGCCACCACCTCGCTGAAATACGCCAACCACTTCAAGCGTCATTCCCAGGCCGGGATGGTGATGGTCAATCTGCCGACGGCCGGTGTGGATTACCACGTTCCATTCGGCGGCCGTAAGGGTTCATCCTACGGTTCGCGTGAGCAGGGTCGCTATGCGCAAGAGTTCTACACCGTGGTGAAAACCAGCTACATCGGTTCGTAACGGCTGCACCCTGTGGCGGGTCCGTGCCCGCCACAGGCTTACAATTTGATTACCCGCAAAAAAAATAATTAGTGGGAGTACATCTTCATGCAAGCGACCAAGCCGACCCATGTCCGTTATTTGATCCTGCTCATGCTGTTCCTGGTGACCACGATCAACTACGCCGACCGGGCCACCATCGCCATTGCCGGCTCCAGCCTGCAAAAAGACCTCGGCATCGACGCGGTCACCCTTGGCTATATCTTCTCCGCATTCGGTTGGGCCTACGTGGCCGGGCAAATTCCCGGCGGCTGGCTGCTGGACCGCTTCGGTTCGAAAAAAGTCTACGCCCTGAGTATCTTCACCTGGTCACTGTTCACCGTGCTGCAAGGCTATGTCGGTGAGTTCGGTGTTTCCACGGCCATCGTTGCGCTGTTCATGTTGCGCTTCCTGGTGGGCCTGGCTGAAGCGCCATCCTTCCCCGGAAATGCGCGCATCGTGGCGGCATGGTTTCCTACGGCTGAACGCGGCACCGCCTCGGCGATCTTCAACTCGGCGCAGTACTTCGCGACTGTGTTGTTCGCACCGCTGATGGGTTGGATCGTCTACACCTTCGGCTGGCAGCACGTGTTCGTGGTGATGGGCGGCATCGGTATCGTATTCTCGCTGATCTGGCTGAAAGTTATCCACAGCCCGCGCCAGCACCCGATGATCAACGAGGCCGAGTTCCAGCACATCGCTGCCAACGGGGCCATGGTCGACATGGACCAGGACAAGGGCAGAGGCAAGAAAACCGACGGCCCGAAGTGGGATTACATCCGTCAGTTGCTGACCAACCGCATGATGCTCGGCGTGTACCTGGGCCAGTACTGCATCAATGGCATCACCTATTTCTTCCTGACGTGGTTCCCGGTGTACCTGGTTCAAGAACGCGGCATGACGATTCTCAAGGCCGGCTTCATCGCGTCCTTGCCGGCGATCTGCGGCTTTATCGGCGGCGTGTTGGGCGGAGTGATTTCCGACTACCTGCTGCGCAAGGGCCATTCGCTGACCTTCGCCCGCAAGGCGCCGATCATTGGTGGCTTGCTGATTTCCAGTAGCATCGTCGCGTGCAACTACGTCGACATCGAATGGATGGTGGTGGGCTTCATGGCCCTGGCCTTCTTCGGTAAAGGCGTTGGCGCACTGGGCTGGGCGGTGGTGTCCGACACCTCGCCGAAACAAATCGCTGGCTTGAGTGGCGGTTTGTTCAACATGTTCGGCAACCTGGCGTCCATCAGCACCCCGATCGTGATCGGCTACATCATCAGCACCACTGGCTCCTTCAAGTGGGCGCTGGTGTTCGTCGGTGCCAACGCGTTGCTGGCGGTGTTCAGCTACCTGGTAATCGTTGGCCCGATCAAACGTGTGGTGCTTAAAGAGCCGCCGGCCAACGGCCCCGAGCTGACTAAACTTTCCCAAGCGCATTCCTGAAGGGGCCCGCGTCATGCAGTTGATTGAACATGCCGATTCGCCACGCTCCATCCGTTTGCACGCGCTGGATAACGTGGTGATTGTGGTCAACGACCAGGGCGTACCGGCGGGGACCGAGTTTCCCGACGGCCTGGTGACGGTGGATTTCATTCCCCAAAGCCACAAGGTGACGCTGGAAGACATCCCCGAAGGCGGCCGCATCATTCGCTACGGCCAGACCATCGGTTATGCCCTGCGCCCGATTCCGCGAGGCAGTTGGGTGCAGGAAGATCAACTGCGCATGCCCACGGCGCCGCCGCTGGACAGCTTGCCGCTGTCCACCGAAGTGCCCGACGCCCAAGCGCCCCTGGAGGGTTTTACCTTCGAGGGTTATCGCAATGCCGACGGCACCGTGGGCACACGCAATATCCTCGGGATTACCACCACGGTGCAGTGCGTCACGGGCGTGCTGGACCATGCGGTGAAGCGCATCAAGGACGAGTTGCTGCCCAAGTACCCGAACGTCGATGACGTGGTGGCGCTGACCCACAGCTACGGCTGCGGCGTGGCGATCACGGCCACCGACGCCTACATCCCGATCCGCACCGTGCGTAACCTGGCGCGCAATCCGAACCTGGGCGGTGAAGCCCTGGTGATCAGCCTGGGTTGCGAGAAGTTGCAGGCCGGGCAGGTGATGCATGAAAACGACAGCTCGGTAGACCTGAGTGAGCCATGGCTGTATCGGTTGCAGGACTCCAGCCACGGCTTTACCGAAATGATCGAACAGATCATGGAACTGGCCGAAACCCGCCTGAAGAAACTCGACCTGCGCCGGCGGGAAACCGTACCGGCGTCGGAGTTGATCCTCGGCATGCAGTGCGGCGGCAGTGATGCGTTCTCGGGGATTACCGCGAACCCGGCGCTGGGTTATGCCTCGGATTTGCTGCTGCGGGCGGGCGCGACGGTGATGTTTTCCGAAGTGACCGAAGTGCGCGATGCGATCTACCTGCTGACTTCCCGTGCCGAGAACCAGGACGTGGCCCGGGAACTGGTGCGGGAAATGGACTGGTACGACCGCTACCTGGCCAAGGGCGAGGCGGATCGCAGCGCCAACACTACGCCGGGGAACAAGAAGGGTGGGTTGTCGAATATTGTCGAGAAGTCGCTGGGGTCGATCGTCAAGTCGGGCAGCAGTGCGATCAATGGCGTGCTCGGCCCGGGCGAGCGGTTCAATCGCAAGGGCCTGATCTTTTGCGCCACGCCGGCGAGTGATTTTGTGTGCGGCACGTTGCAGTTGGCGGCGGGGATGAATTTGCATGTGTTCACCACCGGGCGTGGCACGCCCTATGGGCTGGCGATGGCGCCGGTGGTGAAGGTTTCGACGCGCACCGAGCTGGCGCAGCGTTGGCCGGACCTGATTGATATCGACGCCGGGCGGATCGCCACCGGCCGGGCGACGATTGAGGAGCTGGGTTGGGAGTTGTTCCACTTCTACCTGGATGTGGCCAGCGGCAAGAAGCAGACATGGGCGGAGCAGCACAAGCTGCATAACGACATTACGTTGTTCAATCCCGCGCCGATTACTTAAGACCGAGTCGCCTGCTTCGCGAGCAAGCCCGCTCCCACATTTGACTGCCGCGACCTGACGTCCGGTTACCGGTTGGCTTTTTTCTTCGGCACGATCTTGCGCAAGATCTGCCGCGCCTTACCCGTCAAGCGCTTCAATTTCGATTCTTTCTCCGGCGCACTCAGCCCTTGCTGGCGCAGCCAGTCCTTCCAGCGGATCCGCTCATCCCGCACGATCCAGCCTTCCTGCTGGGCAAAGCTTTCAGCCAGATACAACCCTCGCGTACTCGCCGGATACAGCTGATCCTTCTTCAAGGTATACAGCTCCGCACACGGCTGCCCGTCCTTCAGCGGCATCAGGTACAGGTCCGGGCGCTGGCGGTCCAGGCGGGCCACCAATTGGTCGCCCTCCAGGCGCTCGTCCACATGAAACAGGCTCAGGGACTTCGCCTCCTTGGGCACTTCCAGGCGCAAGTCATAAATCAACTGCAACGAAGCCGTGGGCAGGTGCACGTAGGCGCGTGGTCGTTCAATCAATTGCATGGTGGCGCAGCGCACCGGGCGCGCGGCCCCGGACAGCGGTGAGAGGCGGAACGGCAACGCTTCGCGGTAGTGCAGGGCCGACGAGTAGGGCGCCGGCAGCCAGGTGTCATTGAAACGACCGCCCAGCCAGCCTTCCGGGGTTTCCAGCAGGCATTCCTCGGCGATTTCCTGGATGGCGGTGTGCAGTGGCAGGTTCAGTTCGTGGGCCGGCACATAGCCGGAGATCAGCTTGAGCACGACGTCGCCACGGTCTTGTCGGCGCTGGCGCACCAGCACCCAGTAATCGCGGTTCTGCCAGTGCAGCGTCAGGCGCACCGAGACCCCAAGGTTGGCCAGCTCCAGCACGAAACGCTCGGTGTCTTTCACCTCCACCGGCTTGCGCCGTTGCAGGGTCTGGGCGAAGTTGAGCGGCATGCCGACGCTCTGGTAGCTCAAGCCTTCGGGGGTTGCTTCGACGTGCAGCGGCAGTGTCTTGAAGTTGCTGGGGTTCTTTCTTATGAGCGTTCGCGGCATGTCGGCTCCTTCTTACGTCGGGGTCGGCCGCGTCGGCGGCATCAGAGTTGGCGAATGACCTTGGCAGCGGTCGCCACGTTGTGGGCGAGGTGCAGCGGATTAATGGTCCCGACAATAGCACTGGCAACGCCAGTTTGCGCAAACAACAGCATGAAACTGGCGTGAATTGGATCCACTCCGGACTCCAGGCAGACATGGCCACTGGCTAGTGCCTTTTTCACCAGGATGCCCTTGCCGTGTGCGGCGGCATAATCAATGACGGCTTTCTCGGCCTGTTCGTTCAAATTGTAGGTGACCATGGCGCAATCACCTTGTTCCAGAGCCTTTACACCGCCCTCGACGGTTTTGCCGGAGAAGCCGAAACCACGGATCTTGCCCTCGCGCTTGAGGTCTTCCAGGGTCTGGTAAACCTCGCAATCATTGAGGATATGCAGGTCGTTGCCGTCGGAGTGCACCAGCACCAGATCGATAAAATCCGTTTCCAGTCGTTTCAGGCTGCGCTCCACCGAAAGCCGGGTGTGGGCTGCGCTGAAGTCGTGATGGGATACGCCTTCGGCAAATTCTTCGCCCACCTTGCTGACAATTACCCATTCCTGGCGCTGGCCGCGCAACAGCGGGCCCAGGCGTTCTTCGCTGCGGCCATAGGCGGGCGCAGTGTCGATCAGGTTGATGCCCAATTGCCGGGCCTGGCGTAACAGCATCCGCGCCGCATCGTCATCGGGAATCTGGAAGCCACTGGGGTATTTCACCCCTTGGTCGCGGCCCAGCTTGACGGTGCCCAGGCCCAGCGGCGAGACCAGCAGGCCGGTGCTGCCCAGTGGGCGGTGGAGGTCGTGCAGAGTCGGCAGGGTCATGGCAGCAGTTGCTCCCAGGCAGGTTGGGCGATGGCGGGTTTCGGCAGCTCGGGCAGTTTTTCGGTAGTTCCGGGCTTGATGCCGTCACGTTCCAGTGCGTTGATCACTCGATCGGCGAAATCCGGTGCCAATGCCAGCTTGGTCGGCCAGCCCACCAACAGGCGATCCTGTTCGGCGAGGAACGCGTTGTCCGGGCGGGTCAGGCCTGACTGCAATGGTTCGGCGCGGTCGACGCGCAAGGTGGCCCATTGGGTCTGGCTCATGTCGATCCAGGGCAGCAACTGCCCCAGCTCTTTTTGGGCGGTGGCGATCTGTTGCTCCGGGGTACGGGCCACACCTTCGGCTTCGGCGATATCGCCGCCCAGGTACCACACCCAATTGCCGTCGGCGGCGGGATGCGTGGTCACGGTGATGCGCGGCTTGGTGCCGCCCCCCAGGCAGTGGGCGTACAGCGGCTTCAGGCCGGGGCCCTTGGCGATGATCATGTGCAGAGGTCGGCGTTGCATGGCGGGCTGGCTCAGGCCCAGGGCGCCGAGCAGGTCAGCGGTGCCGCCGCCGGCGCTGATGACGATACGCTGGGCGCGGATCTCACGGCCATCGACCTTCAGGCCGACCAGTGTGCCTTCTTCCAGCAAGGGTTCGATCTGTTTACCCGCGAGCAAACCGTCGCCGGCCAGTTGCGCCAGGCGTTCGATAAGGCTTGGGACGTCGATCACCAGTTCGGCCAGGCGATAGACCTTGCCCTTGAAGCGGCGATCTTGCAGGGCCGGTGGCAGGTCATCGCCCTTCACTTGATCCACGCGGCCACGCACGGCCTTGCTCGCGAAGAAACTGGTGAGGTTGCCGGCGATGGTGCCCGGCGACCACAAATAGTGGGCTTCGGACAGCAGGCGCACACCGGAGAGATCCAGTTCACCGTTGCCCGCCAGGGCTTCGCGCCAGCGGCGGGGCATGTCGGCGATGGCTTCGGAGGCACCGGTCAGGGCGCCGTGCAGTGCGTATTTGGCGCCGCCGTGGATGATCCCCTGGGACTTCACGCTTTGCCCGCCACCGAGGGTGGCGCTTTCCACCAATACCGTGGAAAAGCCCTGGCGGCGCAGGCGCGCATTGAGCCAGAGGCCGGCAACCCCGGCGCCGACAATCAGAACGTCGGTGGAAATAACGGATGGCATGCAGCGACCTCAGTGTTCAAGACAGGCTGCGCAGTATACAGGCTCATGAAGTGAATCTTCGCCCCAACGCTCCCTGATGACAGACGCACCGCAGGAGCTGTCGAGTGGAACGAGGCTGCGAGTTTCAGCCTCAATTGAATCTCACGTGGACGCTCAGTGCCCGGCCGTTTTCGAGAACAACTGAATCACCACCACGCCCAGCACAATCAGGCCCATGCCCAGCATCGCCGGGATATCCAGTTTCTGCCCGTAGATAAACAGCGCGGCGATGCTGACCATCACGATGCCCATCCCGGCCCACACTGCATACGCGACACCCACCGGCACGGTGCGCACCACCAGCGTGAGCATCCAGAAGGCCACGCCGTAGCCGACGATCACCAGCAACAACGGGATTGGCGTGCTGAAACCCTTGATCGCTTTCATGGAAACGGTGGCGATCACTTCCGAGCAGATGGCAATGGCCAGGTAATAGTAGGCGGCGTTCATGGGTAAATCCTCGGTACGGGGTCGCTTGATAAGGTCGGCATTTTAGAGACTTGTCAGATGCGGTAAAGTCATTACCTATCCGAATTGAAGATGGGTTGAGCCATGAGCGTGCAGTGGAGTCTTGAGCAAATGCGCCTGTTTGTCAGCGTCGCCGAGCAGCGTTCATTTTCGGCGGTGGCGCGGGACCAGCGTCGGGCGCAATCGGCGGTCAGCAATGGGATTGCCCTGTTGGAGGCGGACCTGGGCGTATCCCTGTTTGATCGCAGCAGCGGCCGCCAGCCCCGTTTGACCGAGGCGGGCACGGCACTGCTCGAGGAGGCGCGGGAAGTCTTGCGCCAGTGCGAGCGCCTGAATGGCCGTGCCTTGTCATTGATGCGCGGTGAAGAGGCGCGCCTGCGCCTGGCCCAGGATGAAGCCATGCTCTATCAGCCGGTGCTCGATAGCCTCGAAGCGCTGGCGGGAAAATTTCCCAGCCTGGAAGTGCAGTTGTCCAGCGCCGCCCAAGGCGATGTCGCGCGCAAGCTGGTGGAGCGCAAGGCGGATCTGGGCCTGCTGTTCTATCACGATCAGATTCCCGAAGCGTTGGAGCGCCGCGTGCTGGGCAGTGTGGAGATGGTGACCGTGTGCGGTATCGGGCATCCCATGGCCAAGGAACAGTTCGTGGATTGCCAGCGCCTGGCGCAGTTTCGCCAATTGCTGATGGCGACCCAGACCAGCGTGTATCCCGGCAGCGAGGCCGCCAGCCCGCAAGTGTGGCGGGCTGACAGTTTCTACGTGCTGGCCGAATGGCTGGCGCGCGGCCTGGGTTGGGCCTGGTTGCCGCGGCATGTGGTGCAGTATCCGGCCTATCAGAACCAGATGGTCGAACTGAACAGCGAATGGACCCCGCCGGCACTGGTGGTGGAGCTGGTCTGGCGCCGCGACGAGCCCCTCGGCCCGGCCGCGCGTTTCCTCGCCGAACGTTTTGCCGAGTGCTTGCAGGCGATCGACTGAAAAAGCCGATAAACTCCGCCGCCATGAATAGAACTCTCTACAGCTATCTGTTTTACCTGGCGCTGCCGTTGGTAGCTTTACGTCTGTGGCTGCGGGCCCGCAAAGCGCCCGCTTACGCGAAGCGCGTGGGTGAACGCTTCTCCTGGGGCTTGCCGGTGATGCAACCCGGCGGGATCTGGGTGCATGCGGTGTCGGTGGGCGAAAGCATCGCCGCTGCGCCGATGATTCGCGGGCTGCTGGAGCGTTATCCACAGCTGCCGATCACCGTCACCTGCATGACGCCTACTGGTTCCGAGCGCATCCAGGCGTTGTTCGCCAACGAGCCGCGCATCCAGCACTGCTACCTGCCGTACGATTTGCCTTGTGCGGCCAAGCGGTTTCTCGATCGCGTGCAGCCGAAACTGGCGGTGATCATGGAGACCGAACTGTGGCCCAACCATATTCACCAGTGCGCCAAACGCGGGATTCCCGTGGCATTGGCCAACGCGCGGCTGTCGGCTCGCTCGGCCAAGGGCTACGGGCGTTTCGCCAGGCTGACCGCGCCGATGCTGGCGGAAATGAGCCTGTTCGCCGTCCAGACCGAAACCGAGGCCGAGCGTTTTCGCAGCCTGGGTGCACGGCCCGAGACTGTCGAAGTCACCGGCTCGATCAAGTTCGACCTGACCATCGACCCGCAACTGCTGGCGCGCGCCGCCGCGTTGCGTGAACAGTGGCACGCCAGCGAGCGCCCGGTATGGATCGCCGCCAGCACCCACGAAGGCGAAGACGAAGTGGTGCTCGCCGCCCATCGCCAGTTGCTTGCCAGTTATCCCAATGCGTTGCTGATCCTGGTGCCGCGCCATCAGGAGCGCTTCAACCCGATGTTCGAGCTGTGCCAGCAGCAGGGTTTCGCCACGGTGCGTCGCTCCAGCGGCGAGGCTGTGACGGCGCAAACCTCGGTGTTGCTGGGCGACACCATGGGCGAGTTGCTGTTTCTGTATGCCCTGGCCGACAGCGCTTTTGTCGGCGGTAGCCTGGTTGCCACGGGCGGGCATAACCCGTTGGAGCCCGCGGCCTTGGCCAAGCCGGTGATCTGCGGGCCCCACGTGTTCAACTTCCTGGAAATCAGCGCAATGATGCGCGACGCCGGCGCGTTGCAGGAAGTGGACGATGCCGAGGGTTTGGCGGTGGCGGTGCAGCGTTTGTTCGAACTGCCGCAGGACGCGCAGAAGATGGGGCAGGCGGGGCTGGCGGTGATGCGCGCCAATCAGGGGGCGTTGAAGCGTTTGCTGGACGGATTGGGCAGACTGCTTAACGTCTAACAACACAAATCAAATGTGGGAGCGGGCTTGCCGGCGATACAGGCACCTCGGTACATCAATCAGACCGAGGTGATGCAATCGCAGGCAAGCCAGCTCCCGCATGGGTTATGTGTTGTCTTTAATAACCCGGGTTAGCCTTCAGCTGCGCCGCGGCGGCCTTGGCCAGGTCCGGCGGCAGGAAGTCCTTGTCCGGGTTGTAGTCGGCCTTCAGGTACCGCGCCAGATCCTGCAAGTCCCCCGGGTTCAACGTGCCCGCCGCCTGCTTCAAGCGCAGGTTGTCGAGGATGTAGTCGTAGCGGCTGTTGTTGTAGTTGCGCACCGAGGTGTACAGCTGGCGCTGGGCGTCCAGCACATCGACGATATTGCGCGTGCCCACCTGGTAACCGATTTCCGTGGCTTCCACCGCGCTCTGGTTGGAGATGATCGACTGGCGGCGCGCCTGTACCTGCTCCACATCGGTGTTCACCGCGCGGTGCAGGTTGCGGGTGTTTTCCACCACCTGGCGACGCAGGCCCTCGCGTTGCTGCTCGGTCTGGCCCAGGCGGGAATAGGATTCGCGCACTTGCGAGCTGGTCAGGCCGCCGCTGTACAGCGGGATGCTCAACTGCAAGCCTACGGTGCGTTGCGAAACGTCACCGTGATACGGCTGGCCAAAGGCGCTCGGGTTGCTGAAGCCCAGGGCGTCGTTGTCACCTTTTTCATATTGCGCCACGGCATCCAGCGTCGGCGCGTGGCCGGCCTTGCGTTGCTTGAGGGTTTCTTCGGCGGCGGTGACGGCATAGTTGCTGGCCAGCAGGTTCAGGTTCTGGCGGCCGGCGGTTTCGACCCAGGCCTTGGCGTCGTTCGGCGCCGGCGGCAGCACCGGCAGCGTGTGGACGATGCCCTGGATCGAGTTGTACTGGCGGTTGGTCAGGGTGATCAGCGCTTCGAAGGCGTCGTCCACCTGACGCTGGGCCAGGATGCGGTTGGCCCGTGCGGTGTCGTAGCTGGCCTGGGATTGCAGCACGTCGGTCTTGTCCGACAGGCCGACGTCAAAGCGTTCGTTGGACTGGTCCAGCTGGCGCTTGAACGCGGCTTCTTCGGCCTTGGTGGACGCCAGGTTGTCCTGGGCCCGCAGCACGGCGAAGTAGTTTTCGGCGCTTTGCAGGATCAGGTTCTGTTCGGTGGCCGAGAGTTGCAGCGCGGCCTGCTCGTTGACGGCTTCAGCGGCTTGCAGCTGGAACCAGCGATCAGCGCGGAACAGCGGCTGGCTCAAGGTCGCGCGCCAGGAATGGGCGTCGCGGTTGACCGTGGCGGCGGGCTGGTCCAGCTGGGTGCGCACATTGTTGATGTCGGCACCGGCCGACAGGTTCGGCAGCAACCCGGCGCGGGCCTGGGGCACCACTTCTTTCTGCGCGCCGTATTGGGCGCGGGCGGCGGCCAGGTCGGCGTTGTTGTCCACCGCTTCCTGGTAGACGCTGACCAGGTCGGTTTTGGTCGTCAGGGGCGCTTCAGCTGCCCAGACCAGTCCGTTGGTCGCACAAGACACGGCAAGAGCCAGTGAAAGTTTGCGCAGCATGAGGCGATCCCTAGAATAAATATTACAGCGATAATTTGGAGCCCAAGGCTAAGGCGGCCCATTCCTGGCGTCAAGACCTCAGGCAGTCACCGAGTGTAGTGGCGCTATCACGGCACAACAATCCTGTAATTACGCCATTCATCACGATGAATGCACCGCCGTTGGCAATTTGCCTGCTCCATGGTCTAGACTGGCCGCGTTCTTGTCGGGGTGCCTTGTTGGAAGGCTGAGATCGGTAAATACCGGATCCCGTTGAACCTGATCAGGTTAGCGCCTGCGTAGGGAACAAGATTTCTCGTCACCCGGCGAGTCCTCTTGTGCTTCGTCCGGGATGTTGTTCGACAATCGAACAGCCCGTGCGCCAAGCACAGCACTGTCACAGTGCGTCCATCCGTCACAGGTTCACTCCGACAAAAATCCACCGCCTGGATAGTTGGAGAGCCCGTGATGAGCATCGAATTAAAAAGCCAAAAATCAAAAAACACCGTGCACTTGAGTGAATCGGCCAAGGTCGACTCCGGTTCCGTGCAGCCGTTTACCCGCTCGCAAAAAATCTACGTCCAGGGCTCGCGTCCGGATATCCGCGTGCCGATGCGTGAAGTCAGTCTCGACGTGACCCCCACCGACTTCGGCGGCGAAATCAATGCGCCCGTAGTGGTCTACGACACCTCAGGCCCCTACACCGACCCGAACGTGATCATCGACGTGCGCAAAGGCCTGGGCGATGTGCGCTCGCCGTGGATCGAATCCCGCGGCGACACTGAGCGCCTGTCGGGCTTGAGCTCGCACTTCGGCCAACAGCGCCTGAGCGATGCCGAGCTGACCGCGCTGCGTTTTGCCCACGTGAAAAACCCGCGCCGTGCCAAGGCCGGGGCCAACGTCACCCAGATGCACTACGCCCGCAAAGGCATCATCACCGCCGAGATGGAATACGTCGCCATCCGCGAAAACATGAAGCTGGAAGAGGCCCGCGCCGCCGGCCTGCTGGACCAGCAACACGCCGGCCACAGCTTCGGCGCCAGCGTGCCGAAAATCATCACCCCGGAATTTGTCCGCGAAGAAATCGCCCGTGGCCGCGCGATCATCCCGGCCAACATCAACCACACCGAACTGGAACCGATGATCATCGGCCGTAACTTCCTGGTGAAGATCAACGGCAACATCGGCAACAGCGCCCTGGGTTCGTCCATCGAAGAAGAAGTGGCGAAACTGACGTGGGGCATTCGCTGGGGGTCGGACACGGTGATGGACCTGTCCACCGGCAAGCACATCCATGAAACCCGCGAGTGGATCATCCGCAACTCGCCGGTGCCGATCGGTACCGTGCCAATCTACCAGGCCCTGGAAAAAGTCGGCGGCGCCGCTGAAGACCTGACCTGGGAGCTGTTCCGCGACACCCTGATCGAACAGGCCGAGCAGGGCGTCGACTACTTCACCATCCACGCCGGCGTATTGCTGCGCTATGTACCGCTGACCGCCAAGCGCGTCACCGGAATCGTGTCCCGTGGTGGTTCGATCATGGCCAAGTGGTGCCTGGCGCACCACAAAGAGAACTTCACCTACACCCATTTCGACGAAATCTGCGAAATCATGAAGGCCTACGACGTCAGCTTCTCCCTGGGAGACGGCCTGCGCCCGGGCTCGATTGCCGACGCCAACGACGCCGCACAATTCGGCGAGCTGGAAACCCTCGGCGAGTTGACCAAGATTGCCTGGAAGCACGACGTGCAAACCATGATCGAAGGCCCGGGCCACGTGCCGATGCAGTTGATCAAGGAGAACATGGACAAGCAGCTGGAGTGCTGCGACGAAGCGCCGTTCTACACCCTCGGTCCGCTGACCACCGACATCGCCCCGGGTTATGACCACATCACCTCGGGCATCGGGGCGGCGATGATCGGCTGGTTCGGTTGCGCGATGCTCTGCTACGTCACGCCGAAGGAGCATTTGGGCCTGCCGAACAAGGACGATGTGAAGACCGGGATCATCACCTACAAGATCGCGGCCCATGCGGCGGACTTGGCCAAGGGGCATCCGGGGGCGCAGATTCGTGACAACGCGTTGAGCAAGGCGCGCTTTGAATTCCGTTGGGAGGACCAGTTCAACCTGGGCCTGGACCCGGACACGGCGCGTTCTTACCACGATGAAACCTTGCCGAAGGACTCGGCCAAGGTCGCGCATTTCTGCTCGATGTGCGGGCCGAAATTCTGCTCGATGAAGATCACCCAGGAAGTGCGTGAGTACGCGGCCAACCAGCGCATTGAAGCGGTGGATGTGGACGTGGCCAAGGGACTGGCGGAGCAGGCGGAGCGGTTCAAGCAGGAAGGTAGCCAGCTGTACAAAAAGGTCTGAATCAGAACCTGTGGCGAGGGAGCTTGCTCCCGCTGGAGTGCGCAGCGCTCCCGGAATCTGGATCGGTGTCTTGACTGACACTCATCGGTTGCAGGTTTTGGGGCGGCTTCGCCGCCCAGCGGGAGCAAGCTCCCTCGCCACAGGGGACTTTGCTGATTCAAATAATAGTGTCCCTCTGAGATAACACCCTTGAGCATTCAACCCAGCACCTATTCCCCAGACATCGCAGTCCCCTTGGACAAACGCGTCTTCGGCGCCCGCGATCTCTTTTCCCTGTGGTTCTCCCTGGGCATCGGCCTGATGGTCCTGCAAACCGGTGCACTGTTGGCGCCGGGCCTGGGCCTCTCCGGTTCCTTACTGGCAATTTTCCTCGGCACTTTGGTCGGCGTGCTGTTGCTGGCCGCCGTCGGCGTGATCGGCAGCGATACCGGCCTGTCATCCATGGCCGCCCTGAAACTCAGCCTCGGCACCAAGGGTGCAAGCCTGCCGGCGCTGCTGAACCTGCTGCAGCTGATCGGCTGGGGCTCATTCGAAATCATCGTGATGCGCGACGCCGCCAGCCTGTTGGGCGCCCGCGCGTTCAGTGAAGGCAGCCTGCTGACCAGCCCATTGTTCTGGACCCTGGTATTCGGCGCCCTCGCGACCTTGCTTGCCGTCAGCGGTCCGCTGACCTTCGTGCGGCAGATCCTGCGCAAGTGGGGCATCTGGCTGCTGCTGGCCGCCTGCCTGTGGCTGACCTGGAACCTGTTTGCCAAGGCCGACCTGGCCACTCTCTGGGCCCAGGCTGGTGACGGTTCGATGCCGTTTGCCGTTGGCTTCGATATCGCGATTGCCATGCCGCTGTCCTGGCTGCCACTGATTGCCGACTACTCACGTTTCGGCAAACGCGCGAAAAACGTGTTCGGCGGCACGGCACTGGGTTTCTTCATCGGCAACTTCTGGCTGATGAGCCTTGGCGTGGCCTACACCCTGGCGTTTGCGCCGAGCGGTGAAGTGAATGCGTTGCTGCTGGCATTGGCCGGAGCCGGCCTGGGGATTCCGCTGCTGCTGATCCTGTTGGATGAATCAGAAAACGCGTTCGCCGATATTCACTCGGCGGCGGTGTCCAGCGGGATTCTGTTGCGCTTGAAAGTCGAGCACCTGGCATTGGCCATTGGCGTTATCTGCACGCTGATCGCCTGCTTTGCACCGTTGGCGCAGTACCAGAACTTCCTGCTGCTGATCGGCTCGGTGTTCGCGCCGCTGTTCGGCGTGGTGCTGGTGGATCACTTCATCCTGCGCCGTCGTGGCCATGGTGTTGCCGCCAACCTGCGCTGGCCGGCACTGCTGGCGTGGCTTGGAGGGATCAGCACCTATCACCTGTTGGCGAATCTGTACCCGGATGTCGGCGCGACCCTGCCGGCGCTGGTGCTGGCAGGGCTGTTGCACTTTATCCTGGGCCGGGCCTTCAGTGGCGTGCGGGCACCAGCTCAGGCTTGATCACGCCGGTGAGGCGCGCATAGGGGATGGTCATTTCGATCAGCCCCAATGCGTACGGCGCGATGGTGGTCACGTTGTACTTGAGCACCACGCCATTGCTGGTCAGCGCCACATTCGGGGTTTTCTGGAACGGCCAGTTCTTCACGAACTCCGGGTCACGGTCCATCTGCGAGTTGATCAGCCAGTTGTTGTGGGCGACTTTCGCGGTCTTCCAGAATGCATCTTCCTGGCCCGGCAACAGCATGTCGGTCAGGCTCAGCTCTTTGTGCAGCAGGCGTGAATAGTTGATGAAGCCGCGGCCCGGCTCGCCGTGGGCGGTGCCGGTGTCCAGGTAGCTGGACACTTCGATGATCACCAGTCCGTCATGCTGCTCACGTACCTTGGCCTGCAAGTACATGCTGTTGCGGTCCGGGGACTCACGCAAGAACTTGTCGCGGTAGGCGTTCAGGGTGGCGGGCATGGCCTGGCCAGGTGAAGTGCGGGCCATCTGCAGCAGGCGCTGTTCGATGATCTGGTCCAACTGCGGCTCGGACGGGAAGTGCACGGTGTCGATGTTTACCAGCGGGCAATCCGGACTGCTGCAGCCGGGTTTGATCTGCTCGGAGGCGTCGGCGGTGGTGTCCAGCGGCTTCAGGTAGCTCGGCTGGAACAGGCTCTGGCAAGCACCCAGGGTCAAGGCGATACAGGCCACGGAGGCGATTTTTAAAAGCGACATGTGTGTCCTTCATAAATCGAGGAAAGGTGAAAATGTGGAGCTTCGACTCCCGACAAGGCAGTCAGTTCGCCACTAAGCTGATTAGAGTGAGTTTGACGCCCGCCGTCTATCCCGGCAACCGGAAAGGGGCTGCATCAAGGGGCGCGAGCGCGTTAGGATGGCGCGATGTCGAGGCCGCCTCGATACCGCAAGGCAATAAACGAGGGTTGATATGACGGACACAGCGAAATCGACGCCGAGCAAGGTCGAGATTGTTCAGCGCGACAATGCCTACAAGGGCTTCTACAAACTGGATCGGCTGAAACTGCGGCACGAGAAGTTTGATGGCGGCATGAGCCGTGAGCTCAATCGCGAAGTCTTTGTGCGTCATGACGCCGTGTGTGTACTGCCCTACGACCCGCAGCGCGATGAAGTGGTGCTGATCGAGCAGTTTCGCGTCGGCGCCATGGGCCGTACCGACAACCCGTGGCTGATCGAAATGGTCGCTGGCCTGATCGACAAGGATGAGCAACCGGAGGAGGTTGCACACCGCGAAGCCGAGGAGGAAGCTGGCCTTACCTTCTCCGCACTCTGGCCGATCACCAAGTACTTTCCGTCGCCGGGTGGCAGCACCGAATTTGTCCACTTGTTCCTGGGCCGTTGCGAAAGCGCCGGGGCCGGTGGCGTCCATGGACTGGAAGAGGAAGCCGAAGATATCCGCGTCACCGTCTGGGCCTTTGAAGACGCCCTGCAGGCGGTACGTGACGGTAAAATTTCCAACGCAGCGAGCATTATTGCCCTGCAATGGCTTGCGCTTAATCGCGCGGAAGTGAGGGGGTTATGGCAGTAAAGGCACGGGAGCGATATCGGGTTGACCTGATCGGGCTGCAAGCAGCCTGCGAGGCCAACTATGCACGGCTGATGCGGCTGCTGCCGGACATGCGCCACACCCCCGAGGCGCGGCGCATTGCCGTGACTCACGGCGACCAGATGCTCGGCGTGCTGACCCTGGAAGTGATCGTGAACTGCCCGTACACCACCACTTTGCGGGTGCGTCAGGAGCACAGCCTGCCGTGGCTGCCGGTGCCGCAGCTGGAAGTGCAGGTGTACCACGACGCACGCATGGCCGAAGTGATCAGCGCCGAACATGCACGACGCTTTCGCAGCATCTATCCTTACCCCAACGTGTTCATGCACCAACCCGATGAGAAAGCACAGCTCAATGTGTTCCTCGGTGAATGGTTGAGTCACTGCCTGGCCCTGGGCCACGAGTTCGAAGTCGTTCGATAGATGTGAACTGCGTCCGCTTCACGGGTTTCCTCTTTGTGTCCTGCCCCAGCATAATCGCCTCAAATGTCCATTCCTGTGATCACGCCCTGGGAGAACGCCTTGCCGAGCGTATCCGCCATGAACCCTGACGCTTCGGCGTTGCTGGTGCAGTTGTCCGACAGTCACCTGTTTGCCGAGGCGGACGGCGGCCTGCTGGGCATGAATACCCGCGAGAGCCTGCAACGGGTGATCGACACGGTGTTGGTGCAGCAGCCGCAGATTGATCTGGTGCTGGCCACCGGGGATTTGTCCCAGGACGGTACGCTGGAGTCGTATCAGGCGTTTCGTGACATGACGCGGCAGATTCAGGCGCCGGCGCGCTGGATCCCGGGGAATCACGATGAGCCGCAGGTGATGCTGCAAGCGGCGATCAACAGTGCGTTGCTGGAACCGGTGGTGGATGTGGGTAACTGGCGGATTACCCTGCTGGACTCGGCGGTGCCCGGCTCGGTGCCGGGGTATTTGCAGGACCAGCAACTGCAACTGTTGGCGCAATCGTTGAGTGAGGCGCCGACTCGGCATCATCTGGTGTGTTTTCACCATCATCCGGTGTCGATTGGGTGCGCTTGGATGGAGCCCATCGGTTTGCGCAATCCTGAGGCGTTGTTTGCGGTGCTGGATCGGTTTCCGCAGGTGCGGGCGGTGCTTTGGGGGCATGTGCATCAGGAAATTGACCGGGAGCGCAATGGGGTGCGTTTGTTGGCTTCGCCTTCTACCTGTATTCAGTTCGCTCCCGGGAGTGAGGATTTCAGCGTGAGTGAGCAGGCGCCCGGGTATCGCTGGCTGCGCCTGCATGCCGACGGGCGGTTGGAAACCGGTGTGGAGCGGGTGCAGGGCTTCGCGTTTCAGGTGGATTACGGTAGCAACGGCTACTGAGATTTCCCTGTAAACTGCGCCTCTTTGGCAGACCCACAGAGGACCCGGAATGTCCGCATCGATCTTGTATATCCACGGTTTCAACAGCGCACCAGCCTCCAACAAGGCCAGCCAGTTGATCACCGTGATGGACAGCCTCGGTCTGGCCGACCAACTGCGCGTGCCGGCCCTGCATCACCACCCCCGCCAGGCGATCCCCCAGTTGGAGGCGGCTATCCGTGACCTCGGAAGGCCACTGCTGGTAGGCAGCTCACTCGGCGGCTACTATGCAACCCATCTTGCCGAACGCCATGGCCTCAACGCCTTGCTGGTCAACCCGGCAGTCAGCCCTCATCGGATGTTCGACGGTTACCTGGGCACCCAGAAGAACCTCTACACCGATGAGACCTGGGAGCTGACCCACGACCACGTCGCGGCCCTGGCCGAGCTGGAAGTGCCGGCGCCCCAGGACGCCCAGCGTTATCAGGTGTGGTTGCAGACCGGCGATGAAACACTGGATTATCGCCTCGCCCAGCAGTATTACCGGGCCTGTGCCTTGCGCATCCAGGCCGGTGGCGATCACGGTTACCAGGGCTTCGCCCAACAGTTACCGGCGCTGTTGAGTTTTGCCGGCATAGGCTCCGATCAGTACCAATCCTTCGATTTCACCGCATTGTGAAACCGCAGGTTACTTTTTAATCGAACGACTCACGACGAGACCCCATGGCCACTCCCAGCGCTAGCTCTTATAACGCCGACGCCATCGAAGTCCTCTCGGGCCTCGACCCGGTGCGCAAACGCCCCGGCATGTACACCGACACCAGTCGGCCGAACCACCTTGCCCAGGAAGTCATCGACAACAGCGTCGACGAAGCCTTGGCCGGGCACGCCAAGTCGGTACAAGTCATCCTTCACGCCGACCATTCCCTGGAAGTGTCCGACGACGGTCGTGGCATGCCGGTGGACATTCACCCGGAAGAGGGTGTGTCGGGCGTCGAGCTGATCCTCACCAAGCTGCACGCCGGCGGCAAGTTCTCCAACAAGAACTACCAGTTCTCCGGTGGCTTGCACGGTGTGGGTATTTCCGTGGTCAACGCCTTGTCGAACCACGTACGGGTCAAGGTCAAGCGGGACGGCAACGAGTATCAGATGACTTTCGCCGATGGCTACAAGGCCACCGACCTGGAAGTGATCGGCACCGTTGGCAAGCGCAACACCGGCACCAGCGTGTACTTCGCGCCGGACCCGAAATACTTCGATTCACCCAAATTCTCCATCAGCCGCCTCAAGCATGTGCTCAAGGCCAAGGCTGTGCTGTGCCCGGGCCTGCTGGTCAGCTTTGAAGACAAAGGCACCGGCGAAAAGGTCGAGTGGCATTACGAAGACGGCCTGCGTTCCTACCTGGAAGACTCTGTCAGCGAATTCGAGCGCCTGCCGAACGAGCCGTTCTGCGGCAGCCTGGCGGGTAATAAAGAAGCCGTGGACTGGGCCTTGTTGTGGCTGCCGGAAGGTGGCGACAGCGTCCAGGAAAGCTACGTCAACCTGATCCCGACAGCCCAGGGCGGTACCCACGTCAACGGTTTGCGCCAGGGCTTGCTGGATGCCATGCGCGAATTCTGCGAATACCGAAGCCTGCTGCCGCGCGGCGTGAAGCTGGCGCCGGAAGACGTCTGGGAGCGGATCGCGTTCGTCCTGTCGATGAAAATGCAGGAGCCGCAATTCTCCGGCCAGACCAAGGAGCGCCTGTCGTCCCGTGAGGCAGCGGCGTTCGTCTCCGGGGTGGTCAAGGACGCTTTCAGCCTGTGGCTCAACGAACACCCTGAATTGGGCCTGGCCCTGGCGGAGCTGGCGATCAACAACGCCGGCCGTCGCCTGAAGGCCAGCAAGAAAGTCGAACGCAAGCGCATTACCCAGGGCCCGGCACTGCCTGGCAAGCTGGCGGACTGCGCCGGGCAAGACCCGATGCGCTCCGAGCTGTTCCTGGTGGAAGGTGATTCTGCCGGCGGTTCCGCCAAGCAAGCGCGGGACAAGGAGTTCCAGGCGATCCTGCCGCTGCGGGGCAAGATTCTCAACACCTGGGAAGTCGACGGCAGCGAAGTACTGGCCAGCCAGGAAGTGCACAACATTGCCGTGGCCATCGGTGTCGACCCGGGCGCGGCGGACATGAGTCAGCTGCGCTACGGCAAGATCTGCATCCTCGCCGACGCCGACTCCGACGGCTTGCACATTGCGACCTTGCTCTGTGCACTGTTCGTCCAGCATTTCCGCCCGTTGGTGGATGCCGGTCACGTCTATGTCGCCATGCCGCCTTTGTACCGCATCGACTTGGGCAAGGAGATTTTCTACGCCCTGGACGAAGCCGAGCGCGATGGCATCCTCGATCGCCTGGTGGCCGAGAAGAAACGCGGCAAGCCGCAGGTCACCCGATTCAAGGGCCTGGGTGAGATGAACCCGCCGCAGCTGCGGGAAACCACCATGGACCCGAACACCCGGCGCCTGGTGCAGTTGACCCTGGAAGATTTCGCCGCCACCTCGGAAATGATGGACATGTTGCTGGCGAAGAAACGCGCGCCGGATCGCAAGAACTGGCTGGAGTCCAAGGGCAACCTGGCCGAGGTTCTGGGCTGATGCGCAGCGGTTTCGCCCTGGCGATACTGTTGTTGAGCGGGTTGGCGGCCACCTCGGTGGTCGCAGCGCCTGCGGCTGAGCTGAAGCTGTTGTCGGAACACCCGGTGGAAGGCATGCGCGGCGGTAACCTGTCGGGCCTGGCCATGTGCGGCAAGGAGTTGTGGACGGTGTCCGACCGCGACGACGATCAGATCTACCGTCTCGATATCAGTGCCGATACCTGGCAGGCCGAAACGGTGAAGATCGACGTGCCGCCGGTGCCGGAGTCCGGCTTGCCCTTTGGCTTGCGCTCGCGCACCAAGGCGGCGTCGTTGATTCGCGGTGGTGACCTGGATTTTGAAGGCATCAGCTGCGATGCGGCGGGCAACCGTTACATCGTCAGCGAAGCCCATGCGGCGGTGCTGCAAGTGCCGGTGAGCGGTGCGCCGGAGTGGTTGAAGATCGCCCCGGGCATGGTGCGTGAGGCTCGGGCCAGTGGCATGCTGCTGCACTTCAATGCGTTGTTTGAAGGCCTGGCGGTGAACCCTGAGGGCAATCAAATCTGGCTGGCGGCTGAACGCGAGCGGCGCGGGTTGATTTCGATCAAGCGTCCGCAATCGCTCTGGGATTGCGACGGTCCTTGTGTGTTGTTGAGCGAGGCGGGCACCGAGATGCAGCCGGCACAGATGCCCAAGGCCAAGGCGGTTTCGCGCAATTTCTCTGACGTCGCGCTGTTCGAGGGCAAGCTGTTCACCCTCGAAAGCAGCCAGTTTCAGTTGTGCCGTCGTGATCCCGTGACGGCGAAGGCCGAACAATGCTGGTCCTACGCCGATGAAATGCTGGCGCCGCAACGCCAATACAACCAGCCCTACGGCCTGGCCGAAGCGTTGGTGGTGGAGGCCGATGGCGCGTGGATCGGCCTGGACAACAACTTCGGCGCCCGCGCCGATGGCGAAAAGCGGCCGGTGGTCTATCGTTTCGCCGCCCCTGCGGGTGGCTGGAGCGCCAAGCCATGAGTGCGCAAACACCCGGCAAGCGCGCCGGGCGTGTGTTGATGTTCGTCGCGTGGGGCGCCGGCCTGTTTTTGGCGACACGATTTTTTGGGCAGTGGGAAGCACGACAGGAAAACCCCAATGCCGTGGTGACCTCGGAGCAGCACGAGGGTTATATCGAAGTAAAACTGCTGGGCAACGGCCAAGGGCATTTTGTCGCCACTGGCCAGATCAACGGCAAGCCGGTGCAGTTCATGCTCGACACCGGGGCCACCGACGTGGCGGTTCCGGCTGAATTGGCCGACCGTCTCGGGCTTGAACGCGGCATGCCGGTTGGCGTGAGTACGGCCAACGGGCGAACCCAGGGCTTTCGGACCGAGTTGGGCCGCCTGCAACTGGGCGATATCGTCCTTCGGGACGTGCGCGCCATCGTGGTACCGGGTTTGGGCGATGAACAGGTATTGCTGGGCATGAGTGCATTGAAACAACTTGAATTTACCCAGCGCAGCGGCACTTTGCTGCTGCGCCAGACCAAACAATGATGAGGCCCGCATGAGTGACATCCTTGCAGACAGCTTAGATGGCGTTGAACGCCGGTCGCTGGCTGACTTCACCGAAAATGCCTACCTCAACTACTCCATGTACGTGATCATGGACCGTGCCTTGCCGCATATCGGCGACGGCCTGAAGCCCGTACAGCGGCGCATTATCTATGCGATGAGTGAGTTGGGCCTGGACGCTGACTCCAAGCACAAGAAGTCGGCGCGTACCGTCGGTGACGTGCTCGGTAAATTCCACCCTCACGGCGACTCGGCGTGCTACGAAGCCATGGTGCTGATGGCCCAGCCGTTCAGCTACCGCTACACGCTGGTGGACGGCCAGGGTAACTGGGGTGCGCCGGATGATCCGAAGTCCTTCGCCGCCATGCGTTACACCGAAGCGCGTCTGTCGCGGTATTCGGAAGTGCTGCTCAGCGAACTGGGCCAGGGCACGGCCAACTGGGGCCCGAACTTTGACGGCACCCTCGACGAGCCGCTGGTGTTGCCGGCACGTTTGCCGAATATCCTGCTCAATGGCACCACGGGTATCGCCGTGGGCATGGCCACTGACGTACCGCCCCACAACCTGCGGGAAGTGGCCAGCGCCTGCGTGCGCCTGCTGGATGAGCCGAAGGCTACGGTCGAACAGCTCTGCGAGCATATCCAGGGCCCGGATTACCCGACCGAAGCAGAAATCATCACGCCTCGCGCCGACCTGCTGAAAATCTACCAGACCGGTAAAGGCTCGGTGCGCATGCGCGCCGTGTACCACATCGAAGACGGCGACATCATCGTCACCGCGCTGCCGCATCAGGTATCCGGGGCCAAGGTGCTGGAGCAGATTGCCGCGCTGATGCAGGCCAAGCCGTCGAAGCTGCCGCAAGTCGCCGACCTGCGTGACGAGTCCGACCACGAAAACCCGTGCCGCATCGTGATCATCCCGACCAACAGCCGGGTCGACCATGAAGTGCTGATGCAGCATCTGTTCGCCAGCACCGAGCTGGAGTCCAGCTATCGGGTCAACATCAACATCATTGGCCTGGACGGCAAGCCGCAGTTGAAGAACCTGCGGGCTTTGCTGGTGGAATGGCTGGAATTCCGGGTGCAGACCGTGCGTCGCCGCCTGCAATTCCGCCTGGACAAGGTCGAACGCCGCCTGCACCTGTTGGACGGCTTGCTGATCGCTTACCTCAACCTGGATGAAGTGATCCATATCATCCGTACCGCCGAGCACCCGAAGGCCGAGCTGATCGCGCGCTTCGAACTCAGCGAAATCCAGGCCGACTACATCCTCGACACCCGTCTGCGTCAGTTGGCGCGACTGGAAGAGATGAAGCTGCGGGACGAACAGGACGCGCTGCTCAAGGAACAAGCCAAGCTCCAGGCCCTGCTGGGCAGCGAGGCCAAGCTGAAGAAGCTGGTGCGCACCGAGCTGATCAAGGACGCCGAAACCTATGGCGACGACCGCCGCTCGCCGATTGTCGAGCGCGCCGAAGCCAAGGCCCTGACCGAAACCGAGCTGCTGCCCAACGAGAAAATTACCGTCGTTCTGTCGGAAAAGGGTTGGGTTCGCTCAGCCAAAGGGCATGATATTGACGCCACCGGCCTGTCTTACAAGGCTGGCGACGGTTTCAAAACCGCGGCGGCGGGGCGTTCCAACCAGTTTGCGGTGTTTATCGACTCCACCGGTCGCAGTTACTCGGTGCCGGCGCACACCTTGCCATCGGCGCGGGGGCAGGGCGAGCCATTGACCGGACGCCTGACACCGCCACCGGGTGCGAATTTTGAGTGCGTGCTGCTGCCGGACGATGACTCGTTGTACGTCATCGCTTCCGATGCGGGCTATGGGTTCGTGGTCAAGGGTGAAGACCTGCAGGCCAAGAACAAGGCGGGCAAGGCGTTGTTGAGCCTGCCGAACAACGCCAAGGTGATCCTGCCGCGTCCGGTGGAAGACCGTGAAGGCAACTGGCTGGCGTCGGTGACGACCGAAGGGCGCCTGCTGGTGTTCAAGATCAGCGATTTGCCGCAGTTGGGCAAAGGCAAGGGCAACAAGATCATTGGTATTCCCGGGGAGCGGGTGGCCAGTCGCGAAGAGTACGTGACCGACATCGCCGTGATCCCGGAAGGCTCGACCCTGGTGTTGCAGGCCGGCAAGCGCACGTTGTCACTGCGCCCTGACGACCTCGAGCACTACAAGGGTGAGCGGGGTCGTCGTGGCAATAAACTGCCGCGCGGCTTCCAGCGAGTGGACGCTTTACTGGTGGAAACGCCCGTTTAAGGCGATATAGAGCGCCCGATCTACGATTTAACCCGTAGATCGACGCTTTCGCGCTGGAGTCATGGCGCATATTCACGGATGATATGGCCTTTCCAGCGCCGGCGTGGCTGAGCGCGTACAGGTTATTTTTGAGTATTACATTGTGGTTCGCCTTGTGGCAGCCACCTGGATGGGATGATGACTGCTCCGCGCCTTCCTTTATTTTTGTTGCTCGCTGGCCTTTTGGGCCTGGCGGGTTGCAGCACACACCAACCGGTGTCGCTGTATCAGCTGGACAGTGGAAGTCCGGCTCAGCCTGCACAAAGTGCCGGCATGGCTGTATTGCTTGGCCCTGTTGTAGTGGCCGACTATCTGCAACGTGAAACCCTGCTGCAACGTCAGAACGACGGCAGCCTGCAAGGTTCCACCGATGGCCGCTGGGCCGGTAGCCTTTCGTCCGACATCAATCAGTTGATGTTGCGCCAGGTGGCTGGCCACCTGGACAGCCAGCGTGTGGTATTGGCGCCGGCGCCGTTGGGTTTTGCCCCGGACGTACAGGTGCTGCTGACCATTACGCGACTGGACTCGGGTGTTTCGCAGCCCGCTATCCTCGACGCGCAATGGCGCCTGATCGACCGTCGTGGCCAGGTGCGGGATAACCGCATCGTGCACTTGCAGGAAGAGCACAGCGGCAGCACCGCGTCCCAGGTCCAGGCCCAGGGTGTGTTGCTGCAACGTTTGGCTGACCAGCTGTCGGTGGCCCTCAAGCCATTGGCCAATCAGCCAGCGGTGGCAGAAGCGCCACGCAAACAAGCCCCGGCGCAGCCCAAGGCTGCGGCACCGGAGAAGCCGAAGATGCCGATGGCCGTGCCGATTCGCACCGATATGGAAGTGTTCAGGTTCTGACCTGAATACAGACCAACAAAAAGGCCCGCTGATGAGCGGGCCTTTTGTTTGTGCGGGATTTGAGCGGTACGCAGATCTAATGTGGGAGCGGGCTTGCTCGCGAAGGCGGCGGATCAGTCGATACTTAGGCTGACTGACAG
>NZ_JBSVWQ010000050.1:0-35697 GCF_054071215.1 Pseudomonas sp. SDO5522_S412
CGAAGAGGCCCTGTCAGGCAATAAAGATGTCGCCTGCCAGTCCGCCATCGCAGCCTCGCTAAAGCTCGACAGCTCCTACAGTGGACCTCTCGCGTATCATCACTCTCCTCGCTCCTCAAGGAATCCCCATGTCTTCAAGCAAACGCGACAGCGCACGCATCGAACGTCGCCTGGTCGCGACCCTGACCGATGCCTGTGAGATCGCGAAAGCCGAAATCACCGGCTTCGACTGGCTGACCCACGAAGTCGACTACCAGGCCTTTGCCCAAAGCCTGCTGGTCATCTGGGTATTCGATACCAGGGCGAACCGGGAACTGGCCCTTTCTACCGGACTGGACCTGCGCATGCGCGAGCTGACGGCCACCGCGCTGGAGGATGCCGGGGTGGATCGCCCTTCTTCGCACCGCTACGTGCGCTTCGACTCCGAGGAAGAATGCCACCTGCAGCATGGCGGCAATTGGCGCCTGCGCCTGCTCAAACTGTATGCGGTAAAGGGGTAAAGCCTTGGCTAAAGATATCGAGAACCCGTGCGTCTCAACCTGCCAGCTCAGTGGTGAGCTGTGCGTGAGTTGTGGACGCACCAAGGACGATATTCGCAAATGGAAAAAGATGAAGCGGCCAGAGAAGATGGCCGCTGTGCAGCGCGCAACGTTGCGCTTGAAGACGTTGAAAAAGGGTAAGTGACGCACCCGGTTTCAGGCCGTCAAGTACGCCCGACGGACCCCGTCACCGGCAAATTCCCGAGCAACTTGAGCCCGGTAGTCTTCACAAACGTCGCGTAGTCCATCGGCTTCTCGATACGGGTTTCAGCGTTGGGCAGAACATACGCCCAGGCGCGCTTGGACGACACGTCGTAAACCAGCTTGAACAGGCGAGTCGGCACCCAGACCTTGTTTTCGCCAATGGTGCTGTAGCCCGGGTCAAACAATGGGCCGGTGAACACGAACACGTTGCCGTCGGCGCGCTTGGCAAACTTGCGCACGTCCGCCTCGACCTTGCTCCAGATCTTGCGGTTGTTGGTCGGGTCTTGCGGGACCATGTTCGACAGCGCAAAGGACTGGGCCATGGCGTTGGTGCTCGGCGCATCCGCCGCCGGGGATTGATGGCCACGGTCCACGGCCGGGTGTTGGCCACGGTAGTCGCTCAACTCGGCGCGCGCGCCTTTGGGAATACGCGGGTCGGGGTAGAACTGGTTGGTGCGTTCTTCGCCTTTGGCATCCTTCAACTGGCCGGCATTCAGGCGTTCGACCACCACCAGCGGGGTCTTGCTGGTTTGCGAGTACAGCACCGCGAAATTGTCGGAACACAGCGCCAGGGGTTTCATGGTGGCCGGCACGGTGGCCGTGTTGATCGGTTGTGCGGCCGGGAACAGGTCGGCGCAACTGTCGAACGATGGCTTTTTCTGTTGGCTTGAATACAGATCCAGGGCCGCGCCCTGACTGATGGAGCCCGAGCGGGAGGTATGGGGTTGAGGTGGTGTGATGAGGTCAAGCAGGCCACGGGCTTGCGCCCCGGTGGAGAGCAAAACAAGGGCCGACAGCCCAACTGCAATTTTGCGTAGGTGCATGGGTTAAATCTTCAAAGTTCGATTGCGGGGCTTATGGACCCATGGATGTGACTTTAGTGCGAAGCAGCGCTGCAAAATACCCTGAACACGGTTTACGTAAGTGACTGATAGGTTTGAAGATAAGCTCGCAGCATGCGGGTCACCTGCTGTTCCAGGCCGGCTTCAAAGGCCGCAGATGCATTGCCTTCAAGCAACGCCCGGACCGGTCCCACCACCGCGCTGAGCGAGATGGCGGCGGTAAGGGATGGGTCTTCAAAACGGGCATCCGACGCCGTCGCCAACATCGCTGCAATCGCGGCCACCACCCGCTTGTTGATCCGCGCCACAAGCTCCGCACCGCCCCGCTCACCTGCGATGGCATACAGGGCTTTGGACGCCGTCGGGTCCATCAGCTTCACGGCGAGAAAAGCCGTGACAAACCCCGATGCCATTTCCGCCACCGTGGTGCCCTGGTGTTGATCGCACGCCTGCTCGACGGTCTCGGCCACCTGCACCAGATGCTTCTCCAATACCGCAGCAAGCAGTGCATCGCGGTTCGGATAGTACTGATAGAGACTGCCCACCGACATGCCCGCCCGCTCGGCCACGCGGGTCGTGGTGCAGCGGACCAGGCCCTGAGCGGTCAAAACCTGAAGGGTTGCCGTGTGCAGCGCTTCCACCGTCGCCGCCGACCGGGCCTGGACCGCTGATTTTCTTGGCTTTAACGACGCTTTGAGAGGGCTCATGGAATGCGAATTCTAAACCTGAAGGATCCTTCATATTATAGGCTTCCTCCCGTCAAGCAAGAGCTCCGACCATGACCACCAGCACATTCAATCTCGGCGATCGCACCGTCAACCGCATCGGCTACGGCGCCATGCAACTGGCCGGCCCAGGCGTGTTTGGCCCGCCCAAGGACCGTGATGCAGCGCTGGCCGTACTGCGCGAGGCCGTCGCTTGCGGCGTGAACCATATCGACACCAGCGACTTCTACGGGCCGCATGTCACCAATCAGATTATTCGTGAGGCACTGCACCCGTATAAAGACGATCTTACGATCGTCACCAAGGTAGGCGCCCGCCGTGGCGACGATGGCGCCTGGTTCAACGCTTCGTCGAAGGCCGAGCTGACCCAGGCCGTGCACGACAACCTGCGCAACCTGGGCCTGGATGTGCTGGACGTGGTGAATGTGCGGGCCATGCACGGCGTGATGGGCACTGCCGAAGGCTCGATCGAAGAACCCCTGAGTGCCATTGCCGAGCTACAACAACAGGGCCTGATACGCCATATCGGCATCAGCAACGTTACCCCGACGCAGGTCGCCGAGGCGCGAAAAATCGTGCGCTTCGTGTGCGTCCAGAACCTGTACAACATCGCCCACCAACACGATAACGCGATGCTCGACGAATTGGCCCGGGACGGCATTGCCTATGTGCCATTCTTCCCGCTGGGCGGGTTCTCGCCAGTGCAGTCAGCGGTGTTGTCGAACGTCGCACAGCGCCTCGGCGTCACCCCGATGCAACTGGCCCTGGCATGGCTGCTGCGCCGTTCCCCGAATATCCTGCTGATCCCGGGAACGTCCTCGGTCACCCATCTACGGGAAAACATCGCGGTGGGCGAGCTGGATCTTTCGGGCGAGGTACTCGCAGAGCTGAACACCCTCGCAGGCTGACCCTCACGCCAGCAGTTCTGCGATCCACCGCGCCTGCTGGGCGACCTCTTGCATCTTGTCCTCGGGCACCGCTTGCCGCGCCTGGGCGAAGTCGCTCAGGGTCTGCTGTTTGTGGCGCAGGATGCGCTGCCACTTGAGCAGGAATTCCGGGCTGCGGGCCTGCATTTGCAGCGGGCCGAAGTACAGTTCTTCGGCGGTGTAGGTCACAGGCCCGGCGTGCTCGGCAACGATGATTTCGTAGAAGAAGCGGTTCTCCCGCAGCAGCTCTTCGCACACGATGCGGTAGCCGTTCTCCATCAACCATTGGCGCAACGGTTGCTCGCCGCCGTTGGGCTGCAGCACCAGGCGCTCCCGGCCGTTGAGGCGCGCCTTGTCGCTGTCGAGGATGTCGCGGATGGTCTCGCCGCCCATGCCGCAGATGCTGATCGCGTTAATCCCGTCTCCCGGCTCGATCGCCGCCAGGCCACTGGCCAGGCGTACGGTGATGTGTCGCTCCAGCTCGTTCTCGCGCACCGTGCGCTCGGCTGCGCGAAACGGCGTCAGGGCCACCTCGCCCGCCACCGCCGCCACGATGGCGCCGCGGCGCATCAATGCCACCGGCAGGTAGCCGTGGTCGGAGCCGATATCCGCCAGGCGCGCCCCGGCGGGGACGTGCGTCGCCACGCGCTCAAGGCGCATGGACAATGTGTGTTCGTTCAACTGACGTTCCTTTTCGGTAATACCCTGGCCATTGTATTGCGGGTTCATCAAAGAGGAACGTCACTTTGGTGAGCGCCGTCAATCAGTGGCCGCCAGCCTTACCAGTTCCTTGCGCAACAGCGAACGATCCAGCACCGCCATCCCGGCCTGCCAGTCGATGGAAAGCAACTGGCTCAGTTTTTCCTGGCTGACCTTGGGCTCAGCCAGGAAATAGCTTCTGCACTCGCGGATACTGATGAGATTCACCAGCCAGTCCTCCCCCTGCGCCGCCAGCCAATCAGCGATGGTCGAGCGATGCTTTCGGACCAGCGCACCGGCATCCCACACCGTCATCTGCGCAAAAACCTGCGGCAGGTTGCTGTCGGCTTTCAGCCACTTCAGGTCACCCGCCAACGCGCCTGCAAGGTCTGACTCGATAGTGGCCTGGCACTCGGAGAAATACCGCTCAGGCCAGTCTGCCGCGAGTTCGGCCAGCAGCGCGAGGGTTTCATAAGCCCGAATATCCGCCGCGGATGTCAACTGCCCGGTAAAATCCAGGGTATTGTCCAGGATTGCCGTGGCCAGCAGCGCGGCACTGTGCTCACTGATCAGCGGCAACAAACCGGCCGCTTCCCAACGCAGGAAAACCTGCGTCGCTGCTGCACCGATCAAACGGATGTCTGCGGCACTTCCCAGCCTCTGCGCCCAATAGGTTTCAAACCCCGGGTGATGGTCAATCACCTCCACCACCTGATCGAGCACGACCACCGGGTCGAAGTGGTGGAAGTCCGAGATATCCACCATCACAAACTCATCGCCGGGCCCGGGTCGATAGTCATCCAATGATGATAGCCAGCCGAGCACGGTCCTGGAGATGCTGGCATTCAGTGGAGCACTGCTGACGGCACGCGCCTCGATTCCCTGACGATTCAACAACTCGGCATACGCAATGCAGCAGGCGTATGCATCGATGTCCAGATACGCCGAGCCGGAGGTGACTACCCTCATCGGAAAAACTCCATGATTTCATATTTTTGGCAGGCAAATTTCACACGCCTTTATGACGAAAACATGACTAAATGGACAGAACAACCCTGGAGATTCGAGCAATGACGTCATTTCGCGTTCGCGAGCTGAGCAGTACGGACACTGAAGCATTGCTGGCCTTCGAAGCCCGTAACCGTGACTGGTTCGAGTCGCATATCGAGGCGCGCGACCCATCGTTTTACTCGGTGCAGGGCGTCGCCGAGCATATTGACGGTTATCTATCAGGCCTGGCCACCGGCACATGGCACCCGTTCGTGATCGAAGACGCCAACGGCGAAATCGTCGGTCGCGCCAACCTGAAAAGCATCGACTCGCCAAAGGGCTCTGCCGAAGTCGGCTACCGCGTGGGTGAGCGCTCGTGCGGGCAAGGGCTGGCAACCCTGGCGCTGAACCATCTGATCCGCGAGGCACAGGCGCGCTGGGCACTGACCCAACTGGTGGCGTACGTGTACCCCGAGAATGTGGGCTCACAAAAAGTCCTGACCCGCTGCGGTTTCGTGCCCGACCAGCCCGCACCGGACGGCAAGCCCCAGGGCGAAAACCGCTTTGTCCTGACATTCCAGGCCTGAAGAGCCGACCCGCCGGCGAACCTTTACCCGGTAAACACCGTCCGAGCTAGGGCATTGATGTTTACCGCTCGCCGCGAGGTTTCCGTTTGAAAGCTGCCATCATCAAAAAATACCGCCTGATCATCAAGACCATGGGCTATGTAGGCTGGGCGCTGTTCTGGCTGCTGCTCTGGGATATCGCCGTCACCGTGGACTTCATGCTGTTCCTCAACAGCAAGATCAACCTGCCGCTGATGCCGCTCACCCTGCTCGGCTCGGCGCTGGTGGTGCTGATCAGTTTCCGCAACAGCAGCGCCTACAACCGCTGGTGGGAGGCACGCACGTTGTGGGGGGCGATGGTCAACAATTCCCGCAGCTTCGCCCGGCAAGTGCTAACGCTGCTGGATGACCCGGACAATGAGGTCAACCCGATAAAGGCGACCTTGCTGCGCCGTCACGTGGCGTATGTGAACTGCCTGGCGGCGCACTTGCGGGGCCAGCCTTGCCCGGAAGAAATCCGCGCCTTCCTGCCGGCCAACGAGTTCGCCCGCAGCACCAGTACCAATAACTTTTCCAACGACATCATCAACGGCTCCGCAGCCCTGCTGGCCCAGGAATACAAGGCCGGGCGCCTGGACAGCATTCGCCTGGCACGGTTGGAGTCGACTCTGGTGGATTTGTCCAACAGCCAGGGCGGCATGGAGCGCATCGCCAATACGCCGCTGCCCTACCCTTACGTGTATTTCCCACGGCTGTTCATCTCGCTGTTCTGCCTGATCGTGCCGGTGGGCCTAGTGGAATCCCTGGGCTGGTTCACCCCGCTGGCGTCCACGGTGGTGGGCTTCATGCTGCTGGCCATCGAACGCATCGGCACCGATTTGCAAAGCCCGTTCCGCGACAGCGAGCACCAGATCCAGATGGAAGCCCTCTGCGAAACCATCGAAAAAAACCTGCAGTCGATGCAGCGTGATTCCCTGGGGGGCGAGCGGATCAGTTAATCCTTGCCGGGCCGTTAACAAAAAAATCAAGCCAGTGGTGAATTATTCAGTGTCCGCATGTATCTGACCCATTAAGCGCATGCCACCAAAACAGTGGCATCGAAATGGACCTGCGGCTGAGTATTCCCATGAAATCACGCAAGAAAACCGTCAATCCGATTGGATTGGATGACATCACCATCGTCGACGACGCCAAGATGCGCAAGGCGATCACCGCCGCTGCGCTGGGCAATGCCATGGAATGGTTCGACTTCGGCGTATACGGCTTTGTCGCCTATGTACTCGGCAAGGTGTTCTTCCCCGAAGCGTCTCCCAGCGTACAGATGATCGCGGCCCTGGCGACCTTCTCGGTGCCGTTCCTGATTCGCCCGCTGGGCGGCCTGTTCTTTGGCCGGCTGGGGGACAAATACGGCCGGCAAAAGGTCCTGGCGGCGACCATCGTGATCATGTCCCTGAGCACCTTCGCCATCGGGCTGATCCCCTCCTATGACTCGATCGGCATCTGGGCGCCGATCCTGTTGCTGCTGGCCAAGATGGCCCAGGGCTTCTCGGTGGGCGGTGAGTACACCGGGGCCTCGATCTTCGTCGCCGAATACGCCCCGGACCGCAAGCGCGGCTTCCTCGGCAGTTGGCTGGACTTCGGCTCCATCGCCGGCTTCGTGCTCGGCGCGGGCGTGGTGGTGCTGATTTCGGCGGTGATCGGCGAAGACGCCTTCCAGTCCTGGGGCTGGCGCCTGCCGTTCTTCCTCGCCCTGCCGCTGGGCATGATCGGGCTGTACTTGCGTCATGCCCTGGAAGAAACACCGGCCTTTCAACAGCACGTGGAGCAACTCGAACAAGGTGACCGCGAAGGCCTGGCGGGCGGCCCGAAAGTCTCGTTCAAGGAAGTCGCCACCAAGCACTGGCGCAGCCTGATGACCTGTGTCGGCGTGGTGGTGGTGACCAACGTCACGTACTACATGCTGCTCACCTACATGCCGAGCTACCTGTCGCACAACCTGCACTACAGCGAAAACCACGGCGTGTTGATCATCATCGCGATCATGGTCGGCATGTTGTTCGTGCAGCCGATGATTGGCTTTGTCAGCGACAAGATCGGGCGCAAACCCTTCATTCTGTTCGGCAGCATCGCGCTGTTCTTTCTCGCCATTCCGGCGTTCATGCTGATCAACAGCGGCAAGCTCGGGCTGATTTTCTCGGGGCTGCTGATCATTGCGGTGGTGCTCAACTTCTTTATCGGCGTGATGGCGTCCACCCTGCCGGCGATGTTCCCTACCCACATCCGCTACAGCGCGCTGGCCAGCGCCTTCAACATCTCGATCCTGATTGCCGGCCTCACGCCAACCGCCATGGCCTGGCTGGTGGAGACCACCAACAACCTGTACATGCCGGCCTATTACCTGATGGTGTTCGCCGTGCTGGGGCTTTTCACCGCCCTGACCATGAAGGAAACCGCCAACAAACCCCTGCGCGGCGCGGCACCGGCGGCGTCGGATATCGAGGAAGCCAAGGAGCTGCTGCAGGAGCACGAAGACAATATCGAGCAGAAGATCGAAGATATCGACGCGCAAATCGCCGAGCTGGAAGCCAAGCGTGAAAACCTGGTGCAGCAACATCCACGCATCAACTGACGCAACATATTTGGAAACGAATAGCGGGTGAACTAACGCGCAAGCAGCACGCTCCTTCCTTAAGCGCAGTCAGCGCGGCCCTGATGAGCCTCATCAGGGCCGCTCAACGATAAGGAGCCGCCCGTGACCGACCCCACCACCCTCACCTACCGCTGCACGCCTGGCCCGCTTCACGCGACCTTGCTGGCCGGTACCGTCCCGCTGTTTCTCGGCGCCCTGCTGAGCGACATTGCCTACTACCAGACCTACCAGATCCAATGGAGCAACTTCGCCGCCTGGCTGATCGCCGGCGCTCTGCTGTTCTGCGGGCTGGCGGGGTTGTTTGCACTGGTCAACCTGCTGCGTGCCGACCGCAAGGCCGGGCGCCCCACGGTGTACTTCCTGCTGTTGCTGGTGACCTGGGCGCTGGGCCTGGTAAATGCCTTTGAACATGCGAAGGATGCCTGGGCCGTGATGCCTTCGGGCCTGGTGCTGTCTGCCGTCGTGACCCTGCTGGCCTGCGTGACCACGTGGGTCGGGCTGACCAACCTGCGCTCGGGAGGTGCCCAATGAAGCCTTCCAGCACGCTGACCGTTTTAAGCATGGCGATGTTGTTGAGCGCCTGCGGTGGCGAAGCCGACAGCACTCAAGCTCGCGGCCCCGACCCCAAGCTGCCGGAACCCCAGCGCGGCCTGTTGCCCAGCATGAAGATCGCCGAACCGGTGGCCTGGGGCGAGCAGAAACCTACGGTGCCCGAGAGTTTCAGCATCACGGCCATCGCCACCGACCTGCGGATCCCGCGCCAGACCCTGGTGCTGCCCAACGGCGACATTCTCGTCGCCGAAGGCCGGGGCGGCAGCGCAGCGAAACTCAAGCCCAAGGATGTGATCGCCAGCGTGATCAAGGCCGAGGGCAACACCAAGGTCAAGGGCGGCAATCGCCTGACCCTGCTGCGCGATGCCGACGGTGACGGCACCTACGAGTTGAAAACCGTGTTCGCCGAAAACCTCAACGCGCCCTACGGCCTGGCCTTTGCCGACGGCAAGCTGTACGTGGCGAACCAGGATGCGCTGGTGCGCTTCGACTACGAAGACGGCCAGACCAAGGCCGGTGGCCCGCCCACCACCGTCACCGAGCTGCCCGCCGCGATCAATCACCACTGGACCAAATCCCTGGCGATCAGCCCCGACGGCCGCTCGCTGTATGTGGGCATCGGGTCCAACAGCAACATCACCGAACGCGGCATGGAGGTCGAGATCGACCGGGCGATGGTCTGGCAGATCGACGCCGCCACCGGCGCCCACAAGCCTTATGCAACCGGTTTGCGCAACCCGACGGCATTGACCATTCAACCGGGCTCCGGGCAGGTGTGGGCGGTGGTCAACGAGCGGGATGAACTGGGGCCGGACCTGGTGCCGGATTACCTGACCTCGGTGCGCGAAGGCGAGTTCTACGGCTGGCCCTACAGCTATTGGGGCCAGAACGTCGACACCCGCGCCCAACCGCAGAACCCGGCCAAGGTCGCCGCCGCGATCAAGCCGGATTACAGCCTGGGTTCCCACGTCGCCGCGCTGGGCGTCGATTTTTCCATCCCGGCCATGGGCGAGAAATATGCCGACGGCGTCTTCGTCGGCGAGCACGGCAGCTGGAACCGGGACAATCCGGTGGGCTACAAGGTGATCTTCGTGCCGTTCAGCAATGGCCGGCCTGCCGGTGAGCCGCTGGACTTCGCCACGGGTTTCCGCGGGGACGATGGCAAGACTCGCGGCCGGCCGGTGGGGGTCACTGTTGATCCGAAGGGTGCGCTGATCATTGCCGATGACCTGGCCAACACGGTGTGGAGGGTGACGCGCAATAAATAAAGCCTGAAGCGGCCGATGTGGTTGCCTTCCTGTGGAGCGCGGCGGTACCTTCGCCGCACTCACGAACAGGAAGGTAACCGCAATGCCAGACACCACCGACAACGGCTTCTATGATCGCGCGGACGCGCACATCGAGCTGTCCAACGAGCAGTTCAGGGCGTTCGCCGACCTGGGCAAAGTCAGCGCCTCGATGATGTTCGGCACCACACGCTTCAATGCCTGGGTCAGCGCACGCAGCTTTAAATCCGGCGAAGAAATGGCCCAGGCCCGTGAGGCGATGCTGAAGTATTTCTGTGATCAGTACCGGATGATGCTTGAGGATAATCTTGATGATCACATCAACAATTTCAGCAAGTACATGCTCGTTAAGGGCAGTTGAACCCGCCCGCACAGGGCGGTGTGTCGACCTGTGATACCCGGCGCTCAAATTGCAACGAAGTGGCCCGCGGCGACCTCGCGGTAACTGATCGGCGGAGCCTTGTAGCCCACCTCGTAAATCCTGCTGGGCACGCTCTCCTCCATCAGGCTGAACGGCTTTTTGGGCACGTTCAGGTCCGCCGAGGGCACCGCGCTCAGCAACCTTTGGGTGTAAGGGTGCTGAGGCTGCTCGAACACTGACTGGCGTGGCCCGATCTCAACGATGCGTCCGTGGTACATCACCCCCACCCGGTGGCTGACCCGCTCGACCACCGCCAGGTCATGGGAAATAAACAGGAATGAAATGCCCATCTCGCGCTGCAGGTCCTGCAGGAGATTAATCACCTGGGCTTGAATGGACACGTCCAGCGCCGAGACGGCTTCATCGGCGATGATCAGCTTCGGAGACAGAGTCAGCGCCCGCGCGATGCAGATCCGCTGTCGCTGCCCACCCGAGAACTCGTGCGGATAGCGTTGTGCATGCTCCGCCGACAGCCCCACCTTCTCCAGCAATATTCGCACCTGCTTTCGTGCTTGCGCGCCATGTGCAATGCCATGAACATGCAGCGGCTCCAGCAGGCTGTTCTCGATCGTGAGACGCGGGTTCAGGGATGCATAGGGATCCTGGAAGACCATCTGGATATCGCGGCGCAGCGAGTTCATATCGCTCTTGTTCAACGTCGTAAGGTTCTTGCCACCGAAAACGATATTCCCGCCCTGTATCGGCATCAGCCCGGCAATCGCACGAGCGCTGGTGGATTTCCCGCACCCGGACTCGCCCACCAGGGCCAGCGTTTCACCTGAGTAGATATCAAAGTCGATGCCTTCGACGGCATGCACACGGCGCCGGACCTTCCCGAGGAGACCACCTTTGAGGTCGTACCGAATGGACAACGACTCGACTCTGAGCACTGGCGGACTCTGGTAGTCCGGGGCCACGCCAGGCGCAGGTTCTGCACCCGCTGCGACGTCATCATCGATCAAGGCAAATTTTGCGGGAAGTTGAGTGCCACGCATTGAGCCGATTTTTGGAACAGCCGCCAGCAATGCCCGGGTGTAGGGCTGCTTGGGCTCCTGCAGCACTGCCCTTGCCGGACCTTGCTCAACGGTCTCGCCTTTCTTCATCACCATCACATGGTCTGCGACTTCCGCCACCACGCCCATATCGTGGGTGATAAAGATCACGCCCATGGCCAGGCTATCTTGCAGCTCCTTGATAATCCGCAGGATCTGCGCCTGCACCGTCACATCCAACGCTGTGGTCGGCTCGTCGGCGATCAGCAGTGTGGGCTCGCAGACCAGCGACATCGCAATCATGATCCGTTGGCGCATGCCGCCGGAAAGCTCATGGGGAAACCGGTTCATGACCTGCTTCGCATCCGGAATACGCACCAGGTCCAGCATGCGTAATGCCTGGGCTTCGGCTTGCGCACGGCTGCACCGCTGATGCAGCAAGATGCCTTCGATGAGTTGCGCGCTGATCTTGAAGACCGGATTCAGCGAAGTCATGGGCTCCTGAAAGATCATCGACATGGACGAGCCCCGCAGTGTGCGCATGACAGACTCGGGCGCCGCCACCAGGTCGACAATCTGGTTATTCCTGGTTTGCAGCTCCATCGAGCCCGAAAGCACCCGTCCGCCGGCGCGCTTGATCAGGCCCATCATCGCCATTGAGGTGACGGATTTGCCGGAGCCGGACTCACCCACGATCGCCAGCGTCTGACCGCGCATCACCTCGAAGGACACATCGCGCACCACCGGCGTCTCGCGCCCTCTGGTGCCGAAGCCGACACTCAGGTTTTTCACCCGGGCTACCAAATTCTCGTTCATGGGGCGCTCCTTTAATCGACGATCGCCGAGATGGCCGCGTCAAGGTCGGCACGGGATTGATCGACCTTGCGCCGGCTCTGCGCAACCCACTCACGGTCCTGCTCCAGCTCGTTCTGGGCGATCGACAATAATCGCCGGACCTCGTCCGGGCCGACGCCGCCCGCGGAAGTGCGGGTCTCGACAAAACGGCGCGGGTTCAAAGCATCGCGGACCTGGGCATCCGAGTAGCCCAGGGTTGAGCCGACAGTTTCCACGCTGGCTTGATCCAGTGCGGCGCCGGTCACCCCGGCAGGAGCCACGCCCTCGTACAGGCAGTTACGCACCAGGCGGGCCACGATGTGGTGGACCTGGCGGAAAGAGATGCCCCGGTCCCGAACGATCACATCGGCGAGGTTGCTGGCGGTGCACCAACTCCCGGAGAGCAGGGCTGTCATCCGGTCCTCATGCACCACCAGGGTTTCAATGATGCCGGTAAACAGGTCCAACATGCCTTCGGTGGTGGCCAGCGCATCATGGATCAACGGCAGGTCGCGCATCGCCTGGTCGCCGGTGCCTTCGGACCGGAAAGTGGCCAGGGCCGTGCTGAGCCAGGTCACCGATCCACCTGCAGCTTTCTTGATGGTTTCCAAGCCGCTGGGATTTTTCTTCTGCGGGAAAATACTGCTGGTGCCGCAATAACCGTCGTGGCTTTCCACCGTTCCAAATTCGACGCTCGACCAGATATGCAGGTCGGTTGCCAGGTCGTTCAGGTCGGCCATGACAAAGGACAATGCGCCAATCGTCTCTGCTGCGTACCATGCTTCGCGGCCCAGCTTGGAGTTTTCTACCAGGCTGTCGAACCCCAACAGGTGCGTGGTGCGCCCACGGTCCAGCGGCCAGGACGTGCCGGCCAGGCCGACGGCACCAAGGGGGTTGCGATTGACCCGGGTGTAAGCGTGCATCAAGCGGCTGAAGCTGTCGTGCAGCCTCGACGTAAAACTCAAAAGGTAGTGGCCGAACACCCAGGGCTGGGCATGCTGCATATGGGTGTAGCCGGGCATGATGGTGCCCGAATGCGTGGAGGCCTTCTGAATCAACGCCACCTGGAACTCATTGATACGGTCCAGCACCGCCAGGATGCGCTTGCGGTCGTACAGGCGGCGTACCGTTGCCCCTTGGTCTATCCGGCTGCGGCCGGTGTGCATCTGCCCGGCCGAGTCTTCGCCGATCCGGGAGAAAAGGTACGATTCAACCTGAAGCAGGAAGCTGCCTTTCTTTACATCAAACGGGAAGTCGGCGGGAACCATGTCCCGAATCAACCGCAGCTCCGCGAGGATGGCTTGCCCGACCGACACAGAAAGAATCTGCTGTTCAACCAGCATCACGGTGTGCGCCAGGTCCACTTCGACAAACTCGTGAAACTGACGTTTCTCGGTCTCAAGTGCCGGAATATCATGGTACTTGACCATGCGTTCAGCGGGAGGAGCACTCAGGCGAGCGTCGGTTAACAGTGTTTCGTTGGCATGTAAATTCGACATTTAAATCACCGCTCAATAAGTTCTACATTCGTCAAATCGATGGTCCCTTCATAATCGACATCCAGGCCATTCAACGCTTTACGCACACCAATTATTTGCTCCTGGTCAAACAGCGGCAGATTGTCCGGGTCTTGTTCCCATAGAATCTGCTGAATCTGGCCGTAATAGGACATGCGTGTTTTTTCATCCAGTTCACGCGAGGCCAACTGAAGTAATTTGTCTACCTGAGGGTTGCTGTAACCCGTGAGATTCTGCGGGTCGCCGCTGGACAACTTTCGACGCAAACGAATATCCGCGTCAGATATGCCCGTTCCCAGTAACCACATGTTTGCGTCATTGCTACCTTTGCCCGTGCCCTTGCCCGGCTCGGGGCGATACAAGTTCTTTTGATACGTTGCCCATTCCCATACCTTAAACTCGGTCTTCAGCCCCACGGCGTTAAGATAGCCTTGGACAACTTCCGAGACCTGGCGATCTTTGGTATAGCGTCCCGCCGGGGTCCATATAACTACGGTGCCTGGATAACCGCCTGGATATACCTCGTTAATTATTTTTCTTGCCGCATCAGGGTCGTACTTCACCGGAGGGAATTCACGTCGGGCTTGCGTACCCTCCGGAAATGGGCCAGTGGGTGCTTTTCCATATCCCAACAACACTTTGTCGACCAATGCCTGGCGATCAATCGCCATACTCACCGCCCTCCGTATGCGCGGGTCATCAAAGGGCGGTTTGGTCAGGTTCATTTCAAAGAACACCTGGAATGTGCTGGGTACCCGCAGCAAGGTGGATTTATTCAGTTCCTTTAATTCAATAGCCGCCTCGGGCGATAAATTTGCCGCGATATCCGCATTGTTCGTTCGCAGCTCTATGACTCGGGAAGAATCTTCCCTGACCGGACGGAACACGATGGTTTCCGGTTTTGCCGTTGTTCCATAAAAAGCGTTGTTCTTATGAATAACGGCCTGGTCGTTGGGTATCCAACTATCAAATACGTAGGGCCCGGTACCGACGGGATGGTGCCCATAAGCCCGTCCATATTTAACGACAGCGGCCGGACTGCTGATTGACGAAGATTCTTTTGCCAGTAACTCCAACATTGTGGGTGACGGATTTTTTGTGGTGATGCGTAACTCATTCGGCGCTAGCGCATCCACCGAAGCTATATCCGCATAGTAGGACCGGTGCGGAGAACCGAGCTTGGGGTTCATGATTCGGTCCAGGTTAAACTTCACCGCTGCAGCATCAAACGCCGTGCCGTCATGAAAGGTAATTCCCGGTTTCAGGATAAAAATCCATTGCCGTCCATCCTCGGACCTTGACCATGACTGCGCCAAATCAGCTACAAACGTGTTATGCCCATGACCGTCCCATGCGACCAACCGATTAAACAGGTGATTAATCACGTTATAGGAAGGCACACTGCGCGAAATCGCTGGGTCCAGGGTATCGATATCAGCGCCTTGAACGAATGTCAGCTTCTTCAGGTCTTTGGCGTTGGCAACAAACGATAGGCCCGCCGACAGTCCAAGGATGCCGACAACAGCGAAACTCCGTATCAATACTTCCAGGCAATTCAGACGCCGCATAATCTTTCTCGCTTGATAATTCTGGTGGACACACAGGGCGTGTTTAACCGCGCCGAACTCATTTATGCGTTACGTGATTTCGGGTCGATGTAGTCTCGCAACGCATCCCCCACAATGTTGAAACTCAATATGGTCAAAACCAGTGCAAATCCGGGCGCAATCAATACGTAGGGATGGGTGGTCAATAACGGCCGCGACTCGGCAATCATCGAGCCCCACTCCGGGGTGGGCGGCGGCGGGCCAAGCCCCAGAAAGCTGAGCCCGGAACCAATGAGGATTGCTTCAGCCAGCGAGACGGTGGCCTGGATAATGACCAGCGAACCGATATTCGGCAGGATATGTATCAGCAGCAGCCGCAGATCGCTGACGCCAATCGACTTGGAGGCCAATACAAACTCGCGGTTTCTCAATGCCATGACCGGCCCGGCAAAGAAACGCACGTAAATCGGGATCGTTGAAATGGCGATGGCCAGTGTCAGGCTTACTATGCTGTTGCCCGCCACCGTGATGACCAGAATGGCAACCAGTGTCCGGGGAAATGCAATCATCGAGTCCATGACCCGCATCACCACCCCGGCGATGGCGCCGTTGTAATAGCCACACGCCGCACCTAAAGCGATGCCAATGACCATCGCAATGCTGACACTTGAAACTGCGACGGTGAGCGTAATTCGTGCCCCCCACACGACTCGACCCAACAAGTCACGGCCCAATTGGTCCGTGCCGAGCCAGGAACTTGCACCGGGCTCGACAAGGGACGTTGATAAGTTGATCTTGGTGACCGAATCCCAATCAAACAACAAAGGGGCAGCTATCGCCGCAGCAACCATCACCAGGATCACGATCAATGAAGCAAACGCGAACCAGCGCTTATTGGAAATAAGGAAACTGACAAAGCCCAACCGATATTTTTTCGGAAGTTTCATATCGGCCTCAGTTGTAAGTGACGCGAGGGTCGAGGACGCCATAAACCAAATCCACCATTAAGTTGATAATTACCACCACCGCGGCAAACACAAGAACTGTGCCTTGGACGACATAAATATCCCGAGCCATGATTGCATCAATCAAGAGCCGCCCCATTCCCGGCCAGGCAAATACTGTCTCGACAATAACCGCGCCACCCAGTAACCGGCCGAAGTCCATACCGAATACTGTCACCAATGGAATGGCCGCATTGGAAAGTGCATGCTTGAGTACTACCTTGTAACTCGGTACACCTTTCGCATAGGCAGTACGAATATAATCTTCCCTCAGCACATCCATCATGGTGGATCGGGCCAGCCGTGAAAAAGTTGCAACATACGGCAAACCAAGTGTCAAGGCCGGTAATATCAGGTGTTGCAGCCCGCCTCTGCCGGTCGGCGGCAACCATCCGAGGTTGGCTGAAAAGATCAGCATCAATATCAGCCCCAGAAAGAAGCCAGGCATTGATATGCCCAGAACTGCAACGGTGGTCAGCGAACTATCAAGGAAGCCTCTGGGCTTCAAAGCGGCCGCAATACCGAGGGGAACGCCAATGATGACGGCAAGCAACATTCCGGCAGCGGTCAGTTCAATCGTGGCGGGAAGAGTTCTGGCTATACCTTCGAGCACGGGCGTGAATGTCTGGAATGACTCGCCAAAATCACCCACGACAACTTTCCTGACATAAATAAGGTATTGATTGATTAGCGGCTTATCCAATCCGTAGTTTTGCCTTATTTGCGCAACATCTTCCGCTGTTGCATCCGGACCTGCTGCCAGCTGCGCAGGATCTCCCGGAATAAAGTGCATGACCAGGAAGACCACAATGGAGACTCCCAGCAGCATCGGAAGCAGAAGTAACAACCTGCGGACGGTATAATTCAGCACGCGCTATCCTCTTTTTTATTTTTACTTAAGCGGCACCCGATATTAATAACGGGAACGGCTTTTCTTTGGTAAAACCACGCAACTAAATCATCGCGCCGTTACATGCTTATAGCAAACCGGTAACAGGTTGGACGCACATAACAAAATGTTATACGCTCGCAAAAATGCGCCCTCCAACATTCGATCGAGAGCCACAATGAAACTCAATCCTCGCCAATTGGAAGCTTTCAGGGCGGTCATGCTCACCGGAAGCATGACTATCGCCGCCGAGGCACTTCAGGTCAGTCAACCGGCCATCAGCCGGCTCATCCGCGACCTCGAAATTGTCCTTTCCCTTCGACTGTTTCGCCGTGAAGGCAATCGCCTCATTCCCGGGGCGGAAGCACAGGTGTTGTACGCGGAGGTGGACAAGTTTTATCAAGGCATAGAACGCATCGAGCGGGTTGCAGAGGACCTTGTGACGCTGCGCACCGGCACATTGAGGATCAGTTCAATGAGCACGCTGGGGCTCAGTGTGGTGGCTGAGGGGGTATGCCGATTCGCGCGAAAGCACCCCGAGGTCAGAACCTCGTTGGATGTGCGCAACTCGGTGGGCATCCTGGAACTGACGTCTGCCAACCAGATCGATATTGGTTTTGTGCAGATTCCTTCAGGGGAATATCCCGGGATCCAGGTGATCAACCTGCCACCCATCAGCGCGGTGTGCGTGATGCCGGCCAACGATATGTTGGCCACCAAAGACGTGGTGACCCTGGAGGATTTGCACGGGCGACGCCTGATTACCCTGAACGCCAACAATCCTTTGCAGCGACGCATCACATCAGCCATGGAGGCTCGGGGTGTTGCAGGCGTCTCCAGCGTTGAAACCACCGCCGCGCACTCCGCCTGCGGAATGGTGTCCGGGGGGCTCGGCATCACCGTGTGTGATCCATTCACCGCCTCCTACTCGAAATACCCGGGCCTTACGTTCAGACCGCTGGACCAGGACATACCCTTCGAGGTTTCGATGGTATTTCCGGGTCACCAGCAGCGCTCCAAGCTCGCCTCGGATTTCATGCAGGTCATGGAAGGTATCTTCAGGTCGGAGTTTATTTCCATGATTCCCCGTGAAGCGTACTAATCGCGAGTCACTTCAGTTCGGTTGAGTAATTCAGCGGCACCCATTGCCACGCGGCGCCCTGACCACGCAAATGCCCCAGGCCGGGAAACGAGAGGTGCGCCGCGCCGACCAGCGCGCCCTCTTTCGCAGCCAGGCTGAACACGGTCTCGCGGGCAGTGGTGGCGGCTTTCTTGTCCGTATCAAACTCGATAGTCACCGACGGGTCGGCAAACTGCACGGCACCGGCGTGGATCAGATCACCGGCGACAATCATCTTCTGGCCTTTGCTCTCAACCAGGTAGCTGGTGTGCCCCAGGGTATGGCCATAGCTGGACAGCGCCTTGAACCCCGGCAGGATCTCCCCGCTGCCCTGGAAAGGCTGGAACTTTCCAAGCGCGATATACGGGTTCAAGGAAGCCATTGCACCCTTCGCGAACTCGGGTACGAAGCTGTTGGCGTCGGCCGAGGCAGGCTCCAGCCTCGCCGGCGAGAGCCAGTAATCGGCGTCACGCTTGTCGGCGTGTACCGTGGCGTTCGGAAACACCATCACCCCTTCGGCAACCAGCCCACCCACGTGGTCCGGGTGCATGTGCGTGAGAAGGATGTCATCGACCTGATCCGGCTTGTAGCCGGCTGCCTGCAGGTTGGCCGCGAGCTTGCCCAGGGTCGGCCCGAAGAGCGCACCAGCGCCGGTATCGATCAGGATGAGCCGAGTGCCGGTATTGACGAGATACGCGTTCGTCGAGGTCTCGGTGGGCACCCCGAGGAACGCCTTGCGCAGTGCGGTAGTGGTCTTGGCAGCCGGCTCATTCAGCAATTTGTCGAACGGTGCATCGATGGTGCCGTCACTCAGCGCGGTGACCTCGAAATCTCCAAGCATCGTGCGATAGTAACCAGGGGCCTGGGTTTTGACTTGGGGCGCGGCGGCAACTGCCACCGCCGGTGCCGCGATGGCTCCCAGTGCCAGGGCAGCAGCAAGGGCCGTGTAATTCAACACGCGGGTAAATGTCAGCTTGGTCATGGTGCAGCTCTCCAGTTGGAATCGGCGGCATCCTATTCAAGCGTTTTTTATAGTTGAAATCGAAACTCCGCATGCCAGGTATGTGTGGCGTAGATACCTGCCAGGGCCTGATGTCGTCAGGAAAGCACGCAGAGCTTGAGTTGTTCGCGCAACCAGAGATGTGCCAGGTCCTTGTCGAACCGTGGATGCCAGGCAGAGAACAAACTGAAGTCGCGCACCTCGAGGGGCAGAGCAAGGGCCGCCAGCGAGCGCTCATAACGGCTCAGGAAACGGGACGGAAGCACACTTACACAGTCGCTGTTCTGCAGCAGCAATGGAACGATGCTGTAGTAAGGCACCGACACCGCGACACGGCGCGCACGCCCCTTCTGCGCGAGCACATCATCAATAAAACCGTGAAAGCTGTTCACGGCACCCGACACCACCACATGCTCCAGGCCCAGGTATTCCTCCAGCGTTGGTGGCGCGGATCCGCGAGGGTGATCGGCGCGCTGGGCCATCTTGAATTCTTCCTGCAGCAGCAACTCGTGCGACAGGTTCCCGATACGGCTGTGTGATACCAGCGCGACGTCAATCTCGCCGCTTTCCAACTGATCGCCAAGCAACACCTGGTCGATCGCACGTATCGAAACCCGGATGCCCCCAGGACTCGCAGCCTGCACAAGCTGCACCAGCCGGGGCGCGACGATCGCAGCGGCGTTATCGTTCGCGCCAATCACAAAGGTCCGGTCCGACTTGGCAGGATCAAAGCATGGAAGGTCACCGACCACCGTCCCCAGTACCTGCAACGCCTGGCGCAACGGCTGACGCAAATGTTCGGCACGTGCTGTCAGCACCATGCCTTTTCCGGACTGAGCAGGCATCAATAAAGGGTCGCCGAACAGGTCACGCAACCGTGACAACTGCGCGGATAACGCCGACTGCGTCAGGTTGAGCTTCGCCGCCGCCCGCGTGACGTTCCTCTCCTCAAGCAAGACGCTGAGGGAAGTCAGGAGCGCGAGGTTGTGTCCAGTCAGGTTCATCGGGTTGATCCACTGCCATCTCTCAAGGTGACGTTAATGTAATCAGATACTGCCCCGACGTCACAGGCCTCCCTTGGCCATCCACCAACGCATATTGCTGCTGGTAATAGCGGTCTCCCCGGCCACTGTCGGCGACCAGCTTCACGTTCACGGCGCTGTGGTCGAGGGCCGTGACCGAGCCCACCGGTTGCACACTGCGCACGCTGATGGCGCTGCCGCGTGCGGACGTAGGGCAATTGTTGAGTTTCATCCCGTTGGCCACGGCGAGCGGTGTGCAAGACGCTTCGACGATGCTGCCGTGAAACGAGATGACTCCCTGCCCCACCGGGCTCGCGGCCATGCAGGCACCGGACAGGCTGAACAACAGGCCAACATGGATTGCAGACATTCTCTTGATGCGCATGCCGATACTCCCGGGGGTGATAAAGCCTATGCCCCGGGATATCGGCCGAGCAGCAGGTTATTTTAAGATTTGTCTGATGTTAGAAGCGGTTTTTCCAAAGACTTTGGAAATATCAGTGCCCGCCAACCACAGGTTTACCGTGGGCCCGGTGCCCCGGCTTGAAGCCATGGAGTCGCGCGCACCACACAATCGCGAAGCCCGCCGCCAGCAACACCAACATTGCCCATGGGAAAGACGCCACGCCCCAGGTATCCAGCAACACGCCACCCACCACGCCGCTTCCGGCAATCGCGCTGTTCCATGCCACCACGTTCAGCGACAACGCAACATCCGCCCCATCTCCGGCAGCATCCGCCAGTGCGGTTTGCAGCAACGTCGCAGCGCCGCCAAAACTCAAGCCCCACACCGCCACGCCGAGGTAAATAACGCCCGGCACCTGCGCCAGAAAACCAAACGCCAAACACGTCGCCGCAAAGCCCGCCAGGCTGACCAGCACCGTCTTGCGCAACGCCACATCCACCAACCGGGCAGTGACCCAAATCCCGAGCAGCGCCGCTATACCAAACACCAACAACACCAGATCCACACGGTCCACCAAGCCCGCCGGGGCCACAAACGGCGCGATGTAGGTATAGAGAATGTTGTGGGCGAGCATCCATGAGATCACCACCGCCAGCACTGGCCGTACGCCCGGCGTGGTCAGCACCTTGCGCAACGGCATGCGCTGATGGGCCGACTGGCCGGGATAATCCGGCACTTTCACCAGCACCCAGACAATCAGCACCAGGGTCAGTGCCGACATGATCCCGAACGTGGTGCGCCAGCCCACCAGCCCACCCAGCCAGGTGCCCAGCGGTACGCCAAGTGACAGGGCAATCGGCGTTCCTACCATGGCCAGCGCCAACGCCTTGCCCTGCTGATGTGGCTCTACCATGCGCCGCGCATAGCCGGCCAACAAACTCCAGGCCAGCCCCGCCGCCATCCCGGCGAGGAACCGCGCCAGCAACGTCAGCCCGTAGTGGGAGGACAGCGCCGTGATGGAGTTGAACAGCAGAAAACCGACGATGGTCAGCAGCAGCACATTGCGTCTACGCCAGCCGCGAGTCGCGATGGTCAGCGGGATCACCGCCAGCACCGAGCCCAGCGCATACGCGGTGACCATCTGCCCGGCCATGGACGCTGAAACTCCCAGCCCATCGCTGATCAGCGGCAACAGGCCCGCCGGCAGGGTTTCGGTGACGATGCAGATGAAACCTGTCATGGCCAGGGCGAGCAAGGCGCCGACGGGCAAGCGGTCGGGAACGGCGTCTGCCGATAAGGTGGTTGAGGGGGTCACAGGGAAACTCCTTGAGCGAGAGAACTTAAATACCGATCGATATAAATGTTGGGCGACCCACGCAGCGTTGTCAACGACTTATGTATCGACTAGTATTTATCTCATCACCCGAGAGGATTTCCACATGGCACAGATGGGCCGCCCCCGCACCTTCGACCGCGACCAGGCCGTGGAACAGGCCATGCACCTGTTCTGGCAGCACGGTTACGACGCGACGTCCCTGAGCCAGTTGAAAGCCGGATTGGGCGGCGGCATCTCCGCGCCGAGTTTCTACGCGGCGTTCGGCTCCAAGGACGCGCTGTTCCAGGAGTGCGTGCAGCGTTATCTGGCGACGTTCGCCCAGGTCACCGAATGCCTGTGGGATGACAGCCTGCCACCGCGCCAGGCCATCGAGACGGCGTTGCGCCAATCGGCACGCATGCAGTGTGAAGAGGGGCATCCCAAAGGCTGCATGGTAGCCCTGGGCGTGATGAGCGCGCCCTCCCCCGAGAACGCACAAGTCACCCATGGGCTGACCCATTCGCGAGAGCGCACACGGGCGGGCATCGTGCATTGTGTCGAGCGCGGCATCCGGGCGGGCCAGTTACCCTCCGAGACCAACGCCCGTGCCATGGCCACGGTCTACGACAGTTTCCTGCAGGGTGTGTCGATCCTCGCCCGGGATGGCGTCGACGCTGATGCCATCGATACTGCCATCGGCCAACTGATGCTGACCTGGGACTTATCCGCCGCTACAGCGCCGCCCATTCGGCGCGATGCTCCAGCAGAAAATCCACAAATGCCCGCACCCGATGGGGCACATAGCGGCCATGGGGATACAGCAAGGTAAACGGCCGTGAGCGCCCGCCGTAAGGCTGCAAGACCTCCACCAAGCTGCCGTTGGCCAATTCCTCCTCGACGATGAACTTGTAGGTCTGGAATAACCCCGCGCCGTGCTTGGCCAGGGTTACGCCACCCAGCACATCGTCAGAGCAGCTGTAGCCTGCTTCCCCGGCAAACTCCCGCTCCTTGCCGTCCACCTGGAACAGCCAGGAAATGCGCCGCCCGTTGCTCGGCAATTCGTACTGGATGCACTCGTGGTTCGGCAAATCCTCCAGGGCCTGGGGCGTGCCGGCACGCTTCAGGTACGCCGGCGTCGCGACCACCACCAGCCTGGCGTCTTCCAGCAACCGCGCAATCAGCGTCGAGTCCGGCTGGGCCCGCACGCGAATGGCCAGGTCATAACCTTCGGCGACGAAATCGATGTTGCGGTTGCTGATGTGGATATCCACGCTGACTTGCGGGTACAGCGCACGGAATTTCGGCAGCAGCGGCAGGATCCGGTGATGGCCGTAGGTGGTCGGGATGCTGATGCGCAACAGCCCGGACGGCACCGATTGCGCGCCCATCATTTCCTGCTGGGCTTCCACCAGTTGCGTCAGCGCCTGGCGGCATTGCTCGAAAAATGTCCGGCCGCCATCGGTCAGGCGGATGCTGCGGGTGGTGCGCACAAACAGCCGGGAGCCCAGGCGCTCTTCCAACCGCGAGATGCTGCGGCTCACCGCCGCCGGGGTCACGCCTGCCACCTGGGCGGCGGCGGTAAAGCTGCTGGCCTCGGCGGCCAGGCAGAACAGCTCGATGCTGCCCAGCTGCAAATCTTCGAAATGGCGTTTCATGATGGATTACACCGGGTAGGTCGTTAAGGACTCGCTCACTGCTTCGAAAAACTAAAACAACAACCGCGAAAAATCACAACACTGCACCGCCAACTGCGCCACATTCTGGTTCAAGCCAAACTGCCGATCCCCGCGATGCAACGCCACATACCCAACCCTCGGTAGCGCCGGTTCCGTAACCAGCGCGCGCAGCTCCCCGCGCTCGATCAAATGCGACAAACACCCCTTGGGCAAATAACTCACCCCCACCCCCGACAGCGCCAGCCCGACCTGCACCAACAGGTTATGACTGGTCAACTTGCGCGGCATCTGCACAGCATGCGCTGCCAACCAGCGCTCATAAATCAGCCCCGTCCCCGAGTGCGAACCCTGGGTCAACACCGTATACCCGGCCAATGCCTCAAGCCCCACCGGATCAGCCTCGCTGACCAACCCCGGTGCGCACATCCAGGCGTTTTCCACACTGCCCAGCGGCGTACTCAGGAAGCGCGAATCACTGTAGGCATCAGGCACGATCACCAGGTCCAGCTCATCACTCTCCAGCTTGCGAAACAGCTCACTGCTCAACTCCACCGACGGCTCGATCTGCACCTTGGGATAGGCCTCGCGCAACGCCTCCACCAGCGCCGGCAACCAGGTGAAAGCCGTCAATTCCGTCACCCCCAGGCGAAACCTGCGCACCAGCACTTCACGGGTGCTGACCCGCTCCAGCATGTAGTCACGACGCTCCAGCAGGTCCTTGGCGTAGTCGAGCAACTCGGCGCCCTTTTCCGTCAACCGCGCATTGCGTTTGCTGCGGTCGAAAATCTCCACATCGAAGGTTTCTTCCAACTCCTGGATGCGCTTGGAAATCGCCGACTGCGACATGTTCAGCTTGTTCGCCGCCGCCTCGAAACTGCCCAGCTCGGCAATCCAGTACAACGCGTCGATTTGCTTGAACGTGATCATCGGCTATCTCCCATGAGAAAAAGCGATCCTATCAGATAATAAAATATCGCTAAAACTGTATGTTCATCACTCCTAAGATCTAGCCACAGACCCATAAGATCAATCGGAGTTACAGCCATGTCCTTGCCCGGTTCCCGCATCCTCCCCAACCCGCCGCTGGCTTCTGCCGAAGTGCTCGAAGCCTTCACTCACGTGGTCACCCCGCACATCAGCGACAACCTCGGCCGGCACATCGGCGCCCGTGGGCTGAACCGCTACAACCGCACCGGCAAGCTGGTGGGCACCGCGCTCACGGTGAAAACCCGCCCCGGCGACAACCTGCTGATCTACAAGGCCTTGAGCATGCTGGAGCCGGGCCACGTGCTGGTGGTGGACGCCCAGGGCGACACCAACAACGCGGTGATCGGCGAACTGGTCAAGCTCTACGCCCAGCAACGCGGCTGCGTGGGGTTTGTGATTGACGGGGCGATTCGCGATGTCGCGAGCTTCGAAGACACCCCTTGCTACGCCCGCAGCGTGGTGCATTGCGGCCCCTACAAGACCGGCCCGGGCGAGGTGAATGTGCCGGTGTCCATCGGCGGCATGCTGATCAACCCGGGGGATGTGCTGGTGGGTGACGAAGACGGCCTGGTCGCCTTCTCCCAGGCCGACGCCGCCGAAGTGCTGCGCAAGGCCGCGCAACACGCGGCCCATGAAGAGCAAGTCAAAGCCGAAATCGCCAGCGGTGCAGTGCGCCAGAGCTGGATCGACAAGGTGTTGCAACAGGCCGGCCTGGCAGGCTGAGGGGAGTCATCATGAGCACTGCCTTTCTGTCCGACCGGGTGCTGGGCATCGCGCCCTCCCCGAGCATCGCCGCCAATGCACTGGTCAGCGAACTGCGCGCCCAGGGCCGGGACATCGTCAACTTCACCGTGGGCGAGCCGGACTTCGATACACCCGCGCATATCCTCGAAGCAGCCAGCGCCGCGATGCACGGTGGCGACACCCACTACACCGCCACCAGCGGCACCCTCGCCCTGCGCCAGGCGATCTGCCTCAAGCTCAAGCGCGACAACCAGCTGGACTATGGGCTGGACGAAGTGATCGCCGGGTGCGGTGGCAAGCACATCATTTATCACGCCCTGGCGGCGACCCTGAATCGCGGCGACGAAGTCATCGTGCACACGCCGTATTGGGTGTCGTACCCGGACATCGCACGGCTGAATGACGCGACGCCGGTGATCATTCCCGGCGACGAGTCACTGGGGTTCAAACTGTCGCCTCAGGCCCTGGAACAAGCGATCACCCCGCGCAGCAAATGGGTGATCCTCAACAGCCCGAACAACCCCAGCGGCGCGGTGTACAACGAGGCCGAACTGCTGGCCCTGGCCGCGGTGCTGCGGCGCCATCCCCATGTGCTGATCATGGCGGACGAGATCTACGAGCACTTCGTCTACGACGATGCCCGCCACGTTTCCCTGACCCGACTCGCACCGGACCTGAAGCCGCGCACGCTGATCGTCAACGGCGCCTCCAAGGGCTACGCCATGACCGGCTGGCGCCTGGGTTTCGGTGCCGGCCCGGCCTGGCTGATCGCGGCCATTGCCAAGCTGCTTTCGCAAACCACCACCTGCCCCAGTTCCCTCAGCCAGGCTGCCGCAGTTGCCGCCTTCGCTGGCGACCAGGCGCCCATCGCCGGGATGCGCGAGGTGTACCAGCAACGCCGCGAACGCATGCTGGGCCTGCTCGAAGACATTCCCGGCGTGAGCTTCACGCCACCGGATGGCGCGTTCTACGTGTTCGCCAACGTCGCCGGGCTGATGGGCAAGACCACCGCCCACGGCGAGCGGATCGACAGTGACACACAACTGGCCGAGTACCTGCTGCGGGAACACGGCCTGGCCACCGTGAGTGGTGCGGCGTACGGCATGTCGCCGTATATCCGCCTGTCTTTCGCCAGCTCGCTTGACGTGATTGAAGAAGGTTGCCGTCGCCTGAATGAAGCGTGCCATCGATTGCGCTGACGGATTCCCGCCCCACCGGGCGGCCAGGGATGGCCGCTCATTGACTGCCTAGAACAACACTCATAATCATTGATATAAATGAGGCATTCCCATGCACAAGCCCCGCATCGCGCTGGTCTGGCAAATCCTGATCGGCTTGCTCGCCGGCATCGCCATCGGCGCCCTGCTGCACCGTTTTCCCGAATCCCGGCCGTGGCTGGTGGACAACCTGCTGCAACCGGCGGGCGATATCTTTATCAAGCTGATGAAGATGATCGTCGTGCCCATCGTGTTTGCCTGCATGGTGGTGGGCATTGCCGGGCACGGTGACGGTAAATCCCTGGGACGCATCGGGGTCAAGTCCCTGGGCTATTTCTTCTGCATCACCACCCTGGCGATCATCGTCGGGCTGGTGATGGGCAACCTGCTCAAGCCGGGTGCCGGTACCGAACTGGCCAGCCTGCAAGCGAGTGCCGTGACCTTGCCCACCAGCAGCGCCGGCGGCGGCCACAGCCTGGGGCAGATCATTGTCGGGATCATTCCGGACAACGTCATCAACGCCATGGCCCAGGGCAGCCTGCTGTCGGTGCTGTTCTTCGCGGTGATGTTTGGCCTCGGGGTTTCGCGCTTGCCCGCCGAGCGCAAAGACCCGGTGATTGCCCTGCTGCGCGGGGTGTCGGAGGCGATGTTCAAGGTCACGTCGATGATCATGGCCTACTCGCCCATCGGCGTGTTCGGGATGATTGCAGTGACCGTGGCCAACTTCGGGTTCAGCTCGCTGTTGCCGTTGGCCAAGCTGATCATGGTCAGCTACGTGTCGATTGCTTTCTTCGTGCTGGTGGTGCTCAACCTGGTCGCGCGCCTGTGGGGGATCAACCTGTTTGCGTTGATGCGACATATCAAGGACGAACTGATTCTGGCGTTCTCCACCGCCAGTTCGGCGGCGGTGATGCCGCAACTGATGAAGAAACTCGAAACCTACGGCGTGCCGCCTTCACTGGTGAGCTTTGTGGTGCCGGTGGGGTATTCGTTCAACCTGGACGGTGCGTCGCTGTTCCTGGGGATCGGCACGCTGTTTGTGGCGCAGCTGTATGGCATCGACCTGAGCCTGGGCGACCAGGCCCTGCTGGTGGTGACCATGGTGCTGACATCCAAGGGCGCGGCCGGGGTGCCGGGGTTCATGTTCGTGATTCTGTCGGCGACCCTGGCGAGTGCGGGCTTGCCGTTGGAGGGCATCGCCTTCATCGCCGGGGTGTATCGCCTGATGGAAATGCCGACCACCGCGTTGAACGTGCTGGGCAATGCCCTGGCACCGCTGGTGATTGCCAAGTGGGAACGCCGCGAAGGCACCGCTGAAACCTGTGGCGAGGGGGCTTGTCCCCCGTTGGGCTGCGCAGCAGCCCCAATAAGCTCACCGAATTTTCCTGAAAAAACGCGGTGAATTTTCAGGGCTGCTGCGCAGCCCAACGGGGGACAAGCCCCCTCGCCACAAGGTGTGGGTTGCCAGCTCTATCAACGGTGCAGGTCGAGGTCCGACGCCTCATGCCGCTCGCGCAGTTGCTCTGACGGCTCGCCCGACACGCGGTTGACCCGGCGCCCACGCCGCACCGCCGGCCGCGCTTCGATGGCATTGGCCCAGCGCACGACGTGCTTGTAATCCTGCACCGAGAGAAACTCCCCCGCCTCATACAAGCGGCCTTTCACCAGGCCGCCGTACCACGGCCAGATCGCCATGTCGGCGATGGTGTACTCATCCCCGGCAATGTATTCGTGCTCGGCCAATTGCTTGTCCAGTACGTCCAGTTGGCGCTTGGTTTCCATGGCGAAGCGGTCGATGGCGTATTCGATCTTGGTCGGCGCGTAGGCATAGAAATGCCCGAAACCACCGCCCAGGTATGGCGCGCTGCCCATCTGCCAGAACAACCACGACAGGCATTCGGCACGGGCCGCCGGTTCGGTGGGCAGGAACGCGCCGAACTTCTCGGCCAGGTACTGCAGGATCGCACCCGACTCGAACACCCGAATCGGCTTGGGCCCGCTACGGTCCAGCAGCGCGGGAATCTTCGAGTTCGGATTGACCCCGACGAAGCCACTACCGAACTGGTCGCCGTCACCGATCTTGATCAACCACGCATCGTATTCCGCCCCCTGGTGACCCAGGGCCAGCAGCTCTTCCAGCAGGATCGTGACCTTCTGGCCATTGGGCGTTGCCAACGAATACAGCTGCAACGGATGACGGCCTACCGGCAATTCCTTGTCGTGGGTCGCGCCGGCAATGGGCCGGTTGATGCTGGCGAAGGTGCCGCCGTTTTGGGTCTTCCAGGTCCAGACTTTTGGCGGTACGTAATCAGTCATGCCACTACTCCTTGGATTCAATGTTCACAACAACTAACGGCAGGCGCGAGCTTGCTCGCGAAAAACTCGAGGGTGCCGTGTTCTTTCAGGATGCCCGCGGTGTGGTCGACGACCTTCGCGAGCACGCTCGCTCCTACAGGTTCTTTTGGGCCAGTTGGGCCATATTCCAGCCGCCACCCAGTGCCTTGATCAGCCCTACGTTGGCGCTTAACTGTTGAGTCTGCAGATCCAGCACCGTGCGCTGTGCCTGCAACGACGCTACCTGCGCCGTCACCACGTCCAGGTACGCCGCGCCACCCTGGCGATAGCGGGCCAGGGACAAGTCCTCGGCGTACTGCGCGGCTGCCGCCGCATCGCGCTGGTCAACCAGGGCGGTGTCGAGCCCGGAGATGATCGACAGGTTGTTCTCCACCTGCTCGAACGCGGTCAACACTACACCACGATACTTGGCTGCGGCTTCATCGGTTGCCGCCTTGGCACTGTCCACCCCGGCCTGGCGCGCGCCGCCGTCAAAAATCGTCCCCACCAGCGACGGGCCAATTGCCCAGAAAATGTTGGGCGCGCTCAACAAGTGCGCGAACTCATCACTCTGGAAACCACCCTGGGCACTCAGGGTAAGGGCCGGGAACCAGGCGGCTTTCGCCACCCCTATGCGTGCATTGGCCGAGGCAATCCGGCGCTCGGCAGCGGCGATGTCCGGCCGACGCTGCAACAGCGTAGACGGTACACCGGTGGGCACGCCGGGCAAGGCGATATCCGCGACGCTTGGGGCAATCGCGTAGGTCGATGCGGACTCACCCAGCATCGCCGCTATCGAGTGTTCAAGCACTGCACGCTGCACCAAATTCTGGCTCAGCTGCGACTTGACCGTCGACAGTTGGGTACGCGCCCGCGCCACGTCCAGCCCGGAGACGATACCGCCGCCGTGCAAGCCTTCGGTCAGGCTCAAAGCCTTGGCATAGGCATCGCTGGTTTCCTGCAGCAACTGGTCTTGCCGGTCGATGCCACGCAGGCGGATGTAGCTGTCGGCCAATTGCGCCTGCAAGCTCAGACGCACCGAAGCCAGGTCGGCCTTGGCGGCCTGGGCGTCGCTGGTGCCGGCGGCAACGGTGTCGCGCACACGGCCCCAGAGGTCGACTTCATAGTCCAGCTCTACCCCCACTGTCCCGGAATCGTAAACATTCGGCGGGCTGGCCGAGCGCAGTGGCCGGGTGTCCGACTGGCGAATGCGCTGGGCATTGCTGGAACCGATCAGCTTTGGAAACAGCCCGGATTGCGCCTGGGCCAAAAACGCCTGGGCCTGGGAATAGTGAGCCAGTGCCGCGCTCAAGTCCGGGTTGCTTTGCAGCAACTGCTGCTCCATCGCATCCAGTTGCGGGTCCTTGTAGATGTGCCACCAACCGTCGCGACTCGCCTGGTCGTTCGGCGTGCCGACGGTCCAAGGTCCCTGGGTATGGAACTGCGCGGCAATGGGTACCTCCGGCACGTCCAGCGGCGGCGCAAGGTGGCAGGCACCGAGGCCCAGGGTCGCGACCAATACCAGGCAAGTGCGCTTAGCCATGGGGTTTGGCCTCCACGGGATTGGCGGCCAGCTGCACCGAATCGTCGTCGGCCAGGCCGTCGGGCGGGGTGTCGATCACGCGGTCGGTGGCGACCAGGCCGCTGCCGATTTCCACTCTGTCACCGAAGTCCCGGGCGATGGTCACGGTCTTGAAGTGCACATGATTATTCGCGTCGAGGGTCGCCACGCGCATGCCCTTGTCATCGAACACCAGGGCGCTGGCAGGCAGGCGCAGCACGTCGGTCTGCACCGGCAAGGTGAACTGCACGCTGGTGTAGCCGCCCGGCAACAGGCGGCTGCCGGGGTTGTCCACCAACAGTTGCACCAGGGTGCTGCCGGACGCGGCGTTCACCGCATCGGCAGTGGCGATCACCTTGGCGTTGAAGGTTTCACCGCGATACTCCGGCACGCTCAGACGTGCCACGGTACCCACCTGGATCTGCGGCGCCGACGACTGCGGCACCTGCACATACACCCGCAGGCGGCTGACGTCGGAGACCGCGAACAGCTCTTTGCCGGTGGCACCACCGGCACTGATCAGCGCCCCCACATCGGTGGAGCGTGCAGTGACCACGCCGGCGAACGGCGCAGTCAAGCGCTGGAAGCCCTTGGTGGCAACCAACTGGTCGACGTTGGCCCTGGCCGCGACCACTTTGGCCTGCTTGGCAGTCAGGTCGCCGGTGCGCTCATCCACGTCCTGGCGCGACACCGAGTCCGACGAAAGCATCGCCTGCCAGCGCTTGGCGGTGGTCTGTGCCAGCGACTCGTCGGCCTGGGCCGAAGCCAGCACGGCCTTGGCTTGCAGCAGTTGCTGATCGAGCTCCGGCGTGTCGATTTCGGCCAGCAATTGCCCGGCCTTCACGTGGTCGCCGATGTCGACGTTCCAGGTCTTGAGGTAGCCATTGACCCGGGCAAAGATCGACGCCCGGGAGTACGCCTCAAGGCGCCCCGGCAGGTTCAGGATCGGACCCTGGGGCTGCACGCTCGGGGTGATCAGGATCACGCTGGGCAACGCCTGGGCATCGGTCCAGGTTTTCAGGTCATGGGATTCGCTGGCGCGCACACCGATGCCGAATACCACCACGGCAACCAGGACCACCAGCCCGAGCAACAGCCAGAGCAGACCACGGGATTTACGGCGGGGCGAACCCGGATTGGAAACGGAAGCAGACATGTCAAACCCCTTGAGTGGCGGTGGTCGCAAGCGTGGCGTGCTGACGCCGCCCGTGCACAAGACTGAAAATCAGCGGAACCAGGAACAACGTGGCAATGGTGGCGAAGGCCAGCCCGCCGATGACCGCACGGCCCAGCGGGGCGTTCTGTTCGCCGCCCTCCCCCAGGCTCAGCGCCATCGGCGCCATGCCGATGATCATCGAAATCGCGGTCATCAATACCGGGCGCAGACGGGTAAAGCCGGCTTCAAGCGCCGCCTGCACCGCATCCCCGTGCACCGCCAGGCGTTCGCGGCAGAAGCTCACCACGAGGATGGCGTTGGCGGTGGCCACGCCCATGCACATGATCGCCCCGGTCAGCGCCGGTACCGACAGCGGCGTGTGGGTGATGAACAGCATCCACACGATGCCCGCGAGCGCCGCCGGCAAGGCGGTGATGATCACGAACGGGTCAGCCCAGGACTGGAAGTTGACCACGATCAGCAGGTAGATCAGCACCACCGCGCCAAGCAGGCCAAACAGCAAGCCACTGAAGGCCGCGTTCATGGTTTGCACCTGACCCTGCAACAGCACCTTGGAGCCGGTGGGCACTTCGCTGGCGTGGGCGGCGATGATCTTCTGGATGTCGGCGGCAACGGCACCGAGGTCGCGGCCCTGAATTGCGGTCAACACCTCGACCACCGGCTGGATGTCCGACTGGGTCACCACCGAGTTCGCGTGGCTGCGTTCGATGGACGCCAGGCCGCCGAGGGTCTGGTCTTGCGCCGAACCGGGGCTGCCGCTCAACGGCAGGTTATGCAGGGCGGCCAGGGTGTCGAGGCCGTACTGCGGGGTTTGCATCACAATCGGATAAGACACGCCGTTGGCCGGGTTGAGCCAGAACGTCGGCGCCACCTGGCTGGAACCCGCCAGGTTGACCACCAGGCTGTTGGTCACATCGCGCTCGTTCAGGCCCACCAGTTGGGCCTGGGTACGGTCCACATCGATCTTGAACGTGGGCAGTTGCCGCGACTGCTGGATACGCGCATCCACCACACCCGGCACCCGCCGGATTTCCCGCAGCAACGTGCTGGCGTAGGTGAAGTTGGCGGGCAGGTTATTGCCGCTGACTTGCACATCCACCGGCGCCGAAGAACCGAAGTTGAGGATCTGCCCGACGATGTCCGAAGCCGGGAACGAGAACACCGCATTCGGGAATTCACGGGGCAGCCGCTCCCGCAGTTCGCGCATGTATTCGGCGGTGGGACGATGGCCCTCTTTCAGGCTGATCTGGATGTCGCTGTCCTGTGAGCCCACGGTGCCGGTGTTGTTGTAGGCCACGTTGATCCCGCTGATGGCCAGGCCGATATTGTCGACGATGGCCGCCAGCTCCCGGGGCTCGATCACGTTATGAATGGTGTTCTCGATCTGCGAGACCAGCCGCGCATTGCTCTCGACCCGCGTGCCGATCGGTGCACGCACATGCAACAGGATCTGCCCGGAGTCGACGTCGGGGAAGAAGTTGCGACCCAGGAATGGCACCAGCGCAAACGACACGGCGACGAACGCCAGCATCGCAATCACCGCGATACGGCGGTGGTGCAAGGCACTCTCCAGTGCCCCGTGGTAAACCCCGCGAAACGCCTCGAACTGGCGCTCGAACCCGCGCTGGAATTTCACCAGCGGGTTGCTCGACGGCGCCACCACTGGCGTGCCGTCCGCATGATGTTCGTGAGGCTTGAGCAGGTAATTGGCGAGGGTCGGCACCAGGGTTCGCGAGAGGATGAACGAGGCGATCATCGCGAAGATCACCGCTTCGGCCATCGGCACAAACAGGAAGCGCGCCACGCCTTCCAGGAAAAACATCGGCACAAACACGATGCAGATACACAGCAGCGACACGAACGCCGGCGTGACGATCTGCGCCGCGCCGTCGAGGATCGCCGTCTCCACCGGCTTGCCCTGTTCCAGGTGCCAGTTGATGTTTTCGATGGTCACCGTAGCGTCATCCACCAGGATCCCCACGGCCAATGCCAGGCCGCCGAGGGTCATGATGTTGAGGGTTTCGCCGAGCGCCGACAGCGTGGCAATCGACGACAGGATGGCCAGCGGGATCGACGTGGCGATGATCACCGTGGAGCGCCAACTACCGAGGAACAACAGGATCATCAGGCTGGTCAACGCGGCCGCTATGATCCCTTCCCGGGCGACGCCGCTGATGGCCGAGCGCACGAACAGCGACTGGTCGCCGATCAGGTCGATATTCAGGTTGGGCGGCAAGGCGCCTTTGTTGTCGGCCAGTTTGTCCTTGATCCCGGCGATCACCCCGAGGGTCGACGCCGAACCGGTCTTGAGCACCGGCAGCAGCACGGAGCGGTTGCCGTTGACGTGCACGATGTTGGTCTGCGGCGGGTTGCCGTCACGCACCGTGGCCACGTCACGAATCAACACGGTGGTGCCGTCGGCGGTCTTGATCGGCAGGTTTTCCAGGTCGTGGAAGTCCGTCGGCGAGTTGTTCAGTTGCAGGTTGAACTCGTAGCTGCCGATCTTTTGCGTGCCCACCGGGGTGATCAGGTTCTGCGTGGCCAGGGCAGTGGCCACGTCCTGCGCCGAGAGACCACGGGCCTGCATGCGTGCGGAGTCGAGGTCGATCTGCACCTGGCGGGTCTTGCCGCCGAACGGGTATGGCAGTGCGGCACCGGGCACCGTGGTCAGCATCAGGCGCACGGTGTTGAGGCCCAGGTCACCGAGTTTCTGTTCGCTGAGGCCTTTGCCGGACAACGCCAACTGCACGATCGGCACTGTCGAGGCGCTGTAGTTGAGGATCAGCGGCGGCGTGGTGCCCGGCGGCAGTTGACGCAGGATGGCCTGGGACACCGAAGTCATCTGCGCGTTGGCCGTACTGATGTTGACTCCCGGCTGGAAGAACACCTTGACGATGCCGTAGCCGTTCAGCGATTGCGCCTCGATATGGCGGATGTCGTTGACCGTGGTGGTCAGCACCCGCTCGAACGGCGAGGTGATGCGGCCGGCCATCTGGTCGGGCGGCAAGCCGGTGTACTGCCAGATCACGGCAATCACGGGGATGCGAATTTCGGGGAAGATGTCGGTCGGGGTACGCCAGGCCGCGAGCGGGCCCACAATCAGAATGAAAATAGCCAATACCAGGAAGGTATAGGGGCGCCGCAATGCGATGCGCACGAGGTTGAGCATAGATGTGATCCAGACAGGAAGTTGATGACTGAAGGAGGTACCGAACAGCGCTTCCCTCCTGCCCCGCCCGTCTGTGTTCCGGGCCAACTGCACTGACATCCGGTCAAAATAGAGGCATATGCCACGATATAGCGTTTAGTGGCATACGCAACTAATTTGTTGCAGCATGTGTCAATATTCATCTTGCCGGATTAACGTTCGGTTAACCCTTGATCTGTAGCGAGTGATCAGCCTGTGAAATGCGCACCGCCTGTCCTGAATAGCCCGAGCACCTGCTCCAACGGAGCCGTGCGGCGCGCGTCCCGTCGTATGGCGCAGATCTATGACGAGGCGTTTGCGCCGTTTGGTCTGAAGGCCACCCAGTATTCGCTGATGAACCACATCGCCAATGGGGACGCTCCGAAGATGCGCGACCTGGCGCAGTCGTTGGTGATGGATTTGTCGGCCCTGGGGCATACGCTCAAGCCGCTGGTGCGGGATGGGCTGGTGGTGTTGCGGGTGGATGAGTTGGACCGCCGCAGCCGGCGGGTGCTGTTGACCGACGCGGGGCAGCGTAAATACGAAGAGGCGCGGGTGGTGTCCAGGCAGATGGCGGTGCGGTTTGATGAGGTGTTTGGGGCTGAGGCGGCTTGCGAGTTGCGCAAGGCCATGGACTTTATTGCGTCTGATGAGTTTGCTCGGGCGTTGTTGGGTTAGGGGGCATATCCGTTATTTGGGTGATGGCTTGTATCGGTTCCGCTCTTACAGCGGCTCACTTTTGAACAGCGCAAAAGTAAGCAAAACGCT
>NZ_JBSVWQ010000051.1:0-35623 GCF_054071215.1 Pseudomonas sp. SDO5522_S412
GCGCTCCCAAGCTTTTGGGTCTGCTGCGCAGCCCAGCGGGAGCAAGCTCCCTCGCCACAGCAAGCTCCCTCTGCCACAGCAAGCCCTTTCGCCACTACTGGCAATGCATCACTCAGCCGCTGGCTGCCCAATCTCCGCCAATGCACTCGCATTGTTCTTGAACGCCGCCGCAAACGCCGCGCGGTTCTTGGCCATGAAAATACCGGCATCTTCTGCCTGCTTCTCGCTCAAGCCTTCGACGTTTTTCAACAGCACTTCCATCAGGGACTCTGCCAGTTCAAGCATCTGGTCGTGTGCGTCGGCAAGTTTGCGATCCACGAATGTAGTCTCCAGGTCACGGGTACTGCGATACAGGGTTTCAACAGCCATTTTTCGGCCTCGTCATCGGTGCAGTATTGAAGGGAGTTGCCCTTGGTTCGAATGTCGCCAAGCGTTCTCGCGACTACTGTATTTATATACAGCTAAAAGCATAAGCCAATCCATGGGCTTTGGGTAGTGGCTTTTCAATGTAGCTGGCAAATGCTGGTTTGCCCTATCGGAAACTTCTCACAGGTTGGTGGGGTTGCAGGAGCGTCATTCAGTGGCTTACCTTCTCCGGGCTTCGCTTATGCGGTACACGAGTTTGGCGGCTCGAATTTAAGGAGCAAACATCTTGTAAATCCAAGGAATGCACCATGGTAAAAATGACTGCCTGTTTTTCTGAATCGCCTATAAAGCCGCCTACCGCGCTTTTCGCTGTGACCCCAAATACTGACACTGAAACATTACTCGCCAATGCCAGCGAAACCTTGAACAGTGCCCGTGAAATGGCCAGTAGCCTGGCTTTTGAGCTTGAAGGACCACAGCGAAGTTTGCTTCTGGCGATCCATCAACTGCTGGAAATGAGTGGTTTATTGGTCGATCAAGCGTTGGATCAAGTCGCCCCGACCTGACCTAAATCACCCGGTCACCTAGATGGATCGTTCCCACGCTCTGCGTGGGAATGCATACCGTGACGCTCCGCGTCACCTCTACCCGAAACCCTGGGGCATGGGACGCGGAGCGTCCGGGGCGGCATTCCCACGCGGAGCGTGGGAACGATCATCAAGCAGCAAGATAAGTGCCTCATATCACCCCGCCACCATCTCACTTCCTGTTCCCTGGCCTTTTTTCTGCATGCAGAGAAACGGTCACGTCCAACCCGCATTATCCGGTCGAGCCGACCTAAGGAAGCATCATCGTGAAAATCAACTGGGCTGAAAACCTGCGCAAGACCGTGCACCAACTGGCCGAGTCCTTGGGAAATCTGTTCGTCGAGACCTTCCACTACCTGGCACTGTTCGCCATTGGTGCGGTGACCGCCTATGCCGCGGTGATGGAATTTCTGGGGATGCTGGAGACGGGGCACATCAAGATCGATGACATCTTGCTGCTGTTCATCTACCTGGAACTGGGGGCGATGGTCGGGATTTATTTCAAGACCAACCACATGCCGGTGCGCTTCCTGATCTACGTGGCGATCACGGCGCTGACCCGTCTGCTGATTTCCAACGTGTCCCACCACAACCCGCCCGACATCGGCATCATCTACCTGTGCGGTGGGATTCTGCTGCTGGCGTTCGCGATTCTGGTGGTGCGGTATGCGTCGTCGGCATTTCCGTCGGTGAAGGTCGAAGGCCCGCGCCGCAAGGGCGAAGCGAGCCTTGAAACAGAGAAGGGCGAGCTCTAGAACCCTGCGTTGAGCGGCGGCCTGCTGACCGGCGGCCGCTGCAGTACCTGGTGGCTGTCCCCATCGGTCATCACCGCCAATATCTCCATCGCGCTGTGCCCCTGCTCGATCGCAATCCCGAATTGCACACTCTGCACCAGCCGTTTCAGGCGCTGGGGGTCGTTGCGTTGTTCGGCGCTGATCATGCGTTTGGCCACGACGCCGTCTTCATCGGACAGGGTCAGCATGATGCTGCCGTCCAGCCGCTGGATGCTTAAATTGACCCGGTATTTCGGGGCGAAGGTGTCGGTGATGATCTGAAAAGGGTTGTCCATGGTGCGTTACCGCCTGATAAGAACATGCAGTCATTGACGACCGGTGTCGGGATTAGTTCGCGTTTCCTGACCACCGGCCATTCGCTCGCTGAGGCTTTCACAAGGTCCGTTTTCCTCAGTAGCTGTACAGCAAGGGGCGTGCCGTACAGCAATCTGCCTGCCATCAAATTTCCCCTGTGGGAGCGGGCTTGCTCGCGAATGCGGTGTGTCAGCTAATGATTACTCGGCTGAAGGACCGCTTTCGCGAGCAAGCCCGCTCCCACATTGGGTGGGTGGTGTTTTTGAGTTCGGTGATCCGTTTCAGGGCATCACGGAAAAAACGATCGCAGAGAGCGCAATCAAACCGATCAACACCACAAACACGTTGGACGCCTGGCCCGAGTACTGGCGCAAAGATGGCACTCGGCGGATGGCGTACATCGGCATCAGGAACAACAGGCAGGCGATGATCGGCCCGCCCATGGTTTCGATCATGCCGAGGATGCTCGGGTTGAAGGTGGCCACGGCCCAGCAGGTCAGCACCATGAACAGCGCGGTGCAGCGCTCCAGCCACTTGGCCGACATGCTGCGGTTGCGCCCGCGCAGGGATTTGACGATCAGGCCCTGGAAGCCTTCGCTGGCGCCGATGTAGTGGCCCAGGAAGGATTTGGTGATCGCCACCAGCGCGATCAACGGTGCGGCGTAGGCGATGACCGGGGTCTGGAAGTGGTTCGCCAGGTACGACAGGATCGAGATGTTCTGCGCCTTGGCGGCGGCGAGGTCAGCCGGCGACAGGGCCAGCACGCAGCTGAAGCAGAAGAACATCACCGTCAGCACCATCATGCTGTGGGCCATGGCCAGGATGCCGCTGCTTTTGCGTTCGGCTTGCGGGCCGTACACGCGTTTCTGGTCGACGGCGAAGGCGGAGATGATCGGCGAGTGGTTGAAGGAAAACACCATCACCGGGATCGCCAGCCACAAGGTCTTGAAGAAGGCCGGCACGGGCATGCCTTCGCTGGCGGAGGCGAAGAATGCGCCGTTCCAGTTGGGGATCAGGCTCACCGCCAACAGCAGCAGGGCGGCGACGAAGGGGTACACCAGCACGCTCATGGCCTTGACGATCACGCCCTGGCCGCAGCGCACAATGGCCATCAGGCCGAGGATCAGCACCAGCGACAGGATTGCCCGGGGCGGTGCAGCCAGGTGCAGTTGGTGTTCCATAAAGCTGGTCAGGGTGTTGGTCAGCGCCACGCTGTACACCAGCAAAATCGGGAAGATCGCGAAGAAGTACAGCAGGGTGATCAGCTTGCCGGCGCCGATGCCGAAGTGTTCTTCCACCACTTCGGTGATGTCGCCGGATTTGCCCGACAACACAAAGCGCGTCAGCCCACGGTGGGCGAAGAAGGTCATCGGGAAGGCCAGCAGCGCCAGCACGATCAACGGCCAGAAGCCGCCCACGCCAGCGTTGATCGGCAGGAACAAGGTGCCGGCACCGATGGCGGTGCCGTAGAGGCCGAGCATCCAGGTGGTGTCGTGTTTGTTCCAGCCTTGTGTAACGGTGGTCGGCGTCAGGTCTACAGCGGGATTTTCGGCAGCAGGTGTACGTACATCGGTCATCGTTATTGCCTCGTTATTATTTTTGCGCGGGCTCACGTTGGGGCGGCAGGAGTGCTCCGATCAGCACTCCACCCAGCTGACGGCCAGGCCGCCCCGTGAAGTTTCTTTGTATTTGTCGTGCATGTCGGCGCCGGTGTCGCGCATGGTGCGGATCACCCGGTCCAGGGAGATGAAGTGTTTGCCGTCGCCGCGCAGGGCCATTTGCGTGGCGTTGATCGCCTTGACCGCGGCGATGGCGTTGCGCTCGATGCACGGCACCTGGACCAACCCGCCAACCGGGTCGCAGGTCAAACCCAGGTTATGTTCCAGGCCGATTTCGGCGGCGTTTTCCAGTTGCTCCGGGGATGCGCCGAGCACGTCCGCAAGGCCGGCAGCGGCCATGGCGCAGGCGGAACCCACTTCGCCCTGGCAGCCGACTTCGGCGCCGGAGATCGAGGCGTTTTTCTTGCAGAGGATGCCGACGGCGGCGGCAGCCAGGAAGAAATTCACCACGTCATCGTCGGATGCGTCCGGGTTGAACTTCATGTAGTAGTGCAGCACCGCCGGGATGATTCCCGCCGCGCCATTGGTCGGTGCCGTCACCATGCGCCCGCCGGCGGCGTTTTCTTCGTTGACGGCGAGGGCGAACAGGTTGACCCATTCCATGGCCGACAAGGTCGAGGTGATAACGTTGGGTTTGCCGATTTCCAGCAGGCTGCGGTGCAATTTCGCCGCGCGCCGTGGCACATCCAGACCGCCGGGCAGGATGCCTTCGTGGCGCAGGCCTTGTTCGACGCATTCACGCATCACCGACCAGATATGCAGCAGGCCGCTGCGGATCTCGGCATCGCTGCGCCAGGCCCGCTCGTTGGCCATCATCAGCTCGGAAACCCGCAGGCCGTGCTTGTTGCACAAGGCCAGCAGTTCGACGGCGCTCGAAAAGTCGTAGGGCAATTGCACTTCGCTGGTAGGCGCGATACCGGACTCGGCTTCTGCCGCTTCGATGATGAAACCGCCGCCCACCGAGTAGTACGTTTGCTCGCTCAACGGGCCGTTTTCGCCGTAGGCATGCAGGGACATGGCGTTGGGGTGGTAGGGCAGGCTTTCGTCCAGCAGCAGGAGGTCGTGTTGCCAGTTGAAGGCAATCGACGTGCGGCCGCCGAGCAGCAATTGGCCGGACTCGCGCAGTTGCTGGATGCGTGGGCCGATGCTGGTGGGGTCGATGCTGTCTGGCCATTCGCCCATCAGGCCCATCACACAGGCGCGGTCGGTGGCGTGGCCGACACCGGTGGCGGACAGCGAGCCGTACAAACGCACTTCTACCCGACGGGTTTCGTCGAGCAATTGCTGGTCGATAAGCGCTTGGACGAAGGTCGCCGCGGCCCGCATCGGGCCGACGGTATGGGAGCTGGAAGGACCAATGCCCACTTTGAATAGATCGAAAACACTGATAGCCATGCTAAACCCTTACAAGCAATGGAGTAGGAATCGCTGCCATGTTTTGTAGGACAAGCGGAATTGGCGCGATACTGAGCCTCTGGATCGGCACTGACCAACGAATTATCCTAAGACACCCTTTAGCAGGACTAAACCCTATGGCTCGCCCGCTTCATGGCCAGACCTACGTCTGGTTGCACGTTTTTTCCTGCGCGGCACGGCATTTGTCGTTCACCCGCTGCGCCGAGGAACTGCACATCACCCCGGGCGCGGTCAGCCAGCAAATCCGTCAGTTGGAGGAGCGTCTGGGGTTTCGCCTGTTCCATCGGCGCGCACGCGGGGTTGAGCTGAGCGCAGAGGGCCAGCGGTTGGCGATCACCGTGGGCGAGGCCTATGGCAGCATCGATGCCGAGTTGCAGCGGCTGGACGCCGGGATGATCAGCGGCACCTTGCGCCTGCGCTCGATCCCGTCGTTTCTCGGCAAATGGCTGACCCCGCGTTTGCCGCGTTTGCAGCAGCGCTTCCCGGATATCCAGCTGCGCATGGTTGCCGAAGACAGCAGCGTCGCCCTGCACGAGGGCGACTTCGACCTGGCCATCGACCTTAACGACGGCAGCTATCCCGGCTTGTTGTCCACAGCCTTGCTGGACGAGCAGATTTTCCCGGTGTGCGCACCGAGCCTGCTGCGGGGGCGACCGCCACTGCATGGCCCCGCTGACCTGGTGCATTTCCCGCTGCTGCACGACATCACTGCCTGGCGTGGGAGTTATGAGTACGCAGAGTGGGAGTTCTACCTGAATGCCATCGGCTACGACGCTGCCGACGTACGGCGCGGGCATACCTTCAACCGCAATCACCTGACCATCGAGGCGGCGATTGCCGGCATGGGCGTGGCGATTGCCCGGCGTACCTTGCTCAATGACGAACTGGAACGCGGCACCTTGATCGTGCCATTCGGCCTCGCCGTCCCCAACCACAAACGCTATGTGCTGCTGTACGCGCCGGGTGCGTTGAGCCATCCGGGCGTGCGGGCGGTGCATGACTGGCTGGTGGAGGAAGCGGAGATTTTTCGCGGATTGCACCCGTTGGGAGAGGGGCAATTGTAAGGAAGTTGGCGGTAAGAAGATGTAACCAACTCCCCACCCTAACAGCGTTTTTGGTTGTAGTCAGGGTTAATTTGTAATGTGGGATTTATCTTTGCAAAGGGGTTGAAATGTTCCTCTGTCTGCTCAATTGTGTAATCAGGAGGTCATGGTTTTCACCCATCCGGTGAAGCAGGAATGGCCTTCGGCGAGCTAGCTGAAATAAGGGAAAACTATGCAAATCCAAGTCAATAGCGATAACCATATTGAAAGCAGCATCCGACTGGAGGAGTGGGTACGTACCACCATTGAGAGCACGCTCGAACGTTACGAAGAAGATCTGACCCGCGTCGAGGTTTACCTGCGGGACGAGAACGGTGACAAGCCCGGCCCACACGATCTGAGTTGCCGACTGGAAGCACGGCCAAAAGGCCATCAACCGCTTTCGGTCCTCCATAAAGCCGATACGCTGGAACAGGCGATCGATGGCGCAGCGACCAAGCTGGAGCATGCCCTGGAGCATCTGTACGGCAAACTGCGCGGCAAACCACGCGCCGCGGGTCAAAGCCTGCCCAATACCAAGGCCGACGAGGCCGAGCTAGAAGAGGAATTCCTGGAAAACGAACAGGCTGCGCTTAACGGCTGATAGCTGATACTTTTTTCAACCCCACTGAAAACGGGCCTGCAGATGCAGGCCCGTTTTTTTATGCGCAAAAGGTCAGCGCGGGCTGCGCCGGAAAAAACAGGCGCTCAAGGCCGCCAGTGCGCACGCTCCAACGCCGGCATACAACATGGCCCATCCCGCACCGTTGCGCAGCGCGGCCTGGGCGATCAGTGGGCCCTGCGGCAACACGTCCAGCTTGCCGGCGGCGATGTCCTGACTGAGGGTGGCCAGTTGCGCGGTGTCGGGCAATACGCCAGCCAGGTAATGAGCGATCCCGAGTATCAACACCAACCCCATCAACGCGATATTCAGCGCCAGGGTGATCAGCCGTGCACTGAAGTCGATGCCCGAGGCCATCCCCGCGCGGTCGGATGAAACTGATCCGGTAGTGGTGTTGGTGGTGGGCGAGTTGGTAAACGCCAAGCCGCTGCCGGCAATCCCACAGGCGATCAGGACCCATACCACACTGGGCTGGCCGCTATGATTGATCGCCGCCATTGTCACAAACCCCACGCCCATCAGGCCCAGGCCCAATGGAATGATGCGTTCGGCGCCATAGCGCAGGGCCAGGCGTTCAGCCAGCGGCGGCACCACCAACGTGGGCAGGGTATAGGCGAGCAGGGCGAGCCCGGTGAGCATGGTGTCGTAGCCCAGGCCGGCCTGGAAATACAGCGGCAGGTAGATCATGAAGGGCCAGAAGCTGAAGTTCATGCCGATCGAGCCCATCAGCGCGCCGTTGAAGCGCGGGATGCGAAACACCGAGAAGTCGAACATCGGATGCAGGCTGCGCCGCTCGACAACCACGAACAACAACAGGCTGCCCACCGACAGTCCGGCCCAGCCGAGCATGGCCGGGGTGGCAAAGCCGCTAAAGGTGCCCTGGGTGATGAAATAAACCAGGGCGAACACTGCCAGGGTGAGGGTGGCCATACCGGCTATATCGAGGCGATGGGCCGCCGGGTCACGGGATTCCTGCACGCTGATGCGCAGCAACACCAGGGTGAACAAGGTCAACGGCACATGCACCAGGAACACCCAGCGCCAATCCGCCACCGCCAGGATCAATGCCCCCACCATCGGCCCGAAACCCAGGCCCACCCCGGCGATCACGCCCCACACCGCAAAGGCCCGGGCCCGGGTCGCCGGCTCGCGGAACTGGTGCGACAGGATCGCGAACTGGCAGATCATCATCGCCCCGCCACCCACGCCCTGGACAAAACGCGCCGCGATCAGCGTGGACGCATCGTTCGCCAGCCCGCAGGCGAGCGAAGCCAGCCCGAATACCCACAGGCACAGCACCAGCATGCGTCGGCGGCCAAAGCGATCGGCCAATGTGCCGGCGGCCATCAGCACGCTGGTGCAGGCCAGGGTGTAGGCGTTCATGATCCATTGGGCGTCCTGGAAGCCGGTGCCCAGTTGCTGCTCAAGGGTGGGCAGGATGACCGGCACGCTGGAAATCTCCAGCCCGAACATCAGCGCCACCAGGCACACGGCGGTGAGCGCAAGGCCGTCCCGGGCGGTACGTGGCGGGTTGATGGCAGATACAACGGCGTCGGGTGGCATGGCCTCTTCCTTTCAATGGGGGAAGGTGTCATCTTCACGGGAATCTGATTCTTTATTAGCGATACTTCTTCCTGTGATAAGGGAATATAGGGCGACAAACGATCATGGCCACTCCGCGTTTTGATGGTGTTGAACTGTTTTTGCAGATCGTCGAGAGCGGCAATCTGACGGAGGCCGCCGAACGGCTGAACCTCACGCGCTCGGCGGTGGGCAAAGGCTTGGCGCGTCTGGAAGCGCGGTTGGGGACGTCGCTGTTGCAACGCTCCACCCGGCGTCAGCGTTTGACCGAGGACGGGCAGGCCTATTACGAGCATTGCCTGCGTGCGCTGGCGGAACTGGAAGCCGCCGAATCCGTGCTGGAAAGTGGCCGTCAGCAGCCACGTGGACGGTTAAGGGCCAGCTTGCCTTTGGCGTTCGGTCATCACTATGCGGCGCCGGCGTTGTGGGGGCTCATGGACCGTTTTCCGCAACTGGAGATTGAAATTTCCTTCTCCGACCGACTGATCGACCTGGCCCAGGAAGGCTTCGACCTGGCGGTGCGCATTGGCGCATTGCCTGACACCGACCGCTTGAGTGCACGTCGCCTCGGCGAACAGGCGATTGCCCTGGCGGCGTCACCCGCGTACTTGCAGCGCACACCTCGTATTGACTCCATCGACGACCTGGCCGGGCACCGGGGCATTGCCTATCGCAGCAATGCCCCGCACCGCGAGCGAGTCGCCTCGCCGTTGATCCTCGATGACCTGCAGGCCGTGGCCGATGCCGCCATCGCCGGGGTCGGCCTGGCCTGGTTGCCCAGTTGGCTGATCGCCCACTACGTGTTGCGCGGGCAACTGCAGGCGGTACTGCCGGGCCACCGCGAGCAACCGATGCCGATCCATGTCATCTGGCCCACGGCGACGCACATGCCGGCCAAGACCCGGTGCGCCATCGACGCGTTGGTGGCCGGCACACCTTCGTGCCTGGCGGGTAGCTGATCAGAACGCGATGGACGTCTGCACATACAGCGTGCGCGGCTCGCCGACGTATTTGCCCTTGTTGTTATCGTCAAACGAGCGGGTGTAGTACTGCTTGTTGAAGATGTTTTTCACACCCACCGCCACGTTCAAATCCGACAGCTGCGGGCCAAAGTCGTACGCCGCGCGGCTGCTGAACAGCATGTAGCCAGGAATGCGTCCGGTGCTGCCATCAGCACTTTCTGCTTCAGTGTTGGCGTTGTCGGCAAACTGGCTGCTCTGGTAGCTGCTGTCCACGTTCAACTTCCAGCGACCTTCGGTGTAACCCACGCCCAGGGTGCCCTTGTGCTTGGAGGAGAAGGGTACGCGGTTGCCTTTGTTCGGGCCGTCTTCGCGGATGGTGGCGTCGATGTAGGCGTAGGTGGCGTACACATCAAAACCGGCGAGCGCCGGGCTCAAGCCGTCGAGGGCGTAGTTGATGCTGGACTCGATGCCCTGATGGCGGGTTTCGCCGCGGGCGATCACGGTGTCGTTGGTCTGGTTGCTGTCATACTGGTTGTCGAAGTTGATCAGGAACGCGCCGATTTCGGCGCGCAAGGTGCCGTTGTCATAGCGTGTGCCGAGTTCCCAGGTGCGGGCTTTTTCCGGCTTCACTTCGCCACTGGTCACGCGGTTGGGCATCTGGCTGTACTGCACGCTGCCGAACGAACCTTCGGTGTTGGCGTAGAGGTTCCAGTCGTCGGTCAGGTGGTAGAGCACGTTCAGCGCCGGCAGGGCGGTGTTGTAGTCGCCTTTGTATTTGACGTTGCTGAGGTTGTTGGTCTGCTGGGACTCGATCATCTCGTAGCGGATGCCCGGAGTGATGGTCCACTTGCCGATATCTATCCGGTCGTCGACGAAGAACGCATTGGCTTCGGTGCTGCCTCGGGTGTCGCGGTCGTTGCGGCTGTCGGTGGTCGGCAGTTGCTGATTGGCGGAAATCGGCGTGCGGTAGCGCAGTTCGTGGCCGGCCTCGTTGATGTAGCGGTAGCCCACGCCGACTTCGTGGCTGGTTGGGCCGAGGTCGAAGCCTTGGGCGAAACGGGTTTCCAGGCCGCGTACCCAATACTCGCGGGGCGACAGGGAGAGGAAGTTGCCCTGGTCCAGGTAACCGCTGCGCAGGGTGGTGGTGAAGAAGCTGTTGACCGTGAATTCCCGGCGATCTTCGTGGTAGCGATAGCCCGCGTTGAACATGGTACGCCGGCCCCAGAACTGGTCGTAGGGGCGGGTGGACTGATACGGGTCGGCCTTGTAGGCCGCAGTGCTCAAACCACCGGGCATATCGGCTTTGCCTTCGTAGTACTGCGCCATGGCGTTGAAGCTGTTGGCGTCGTCCAGTTGGTATTTGCCCTTGAGGATCAGGTCGTCGATGCGGGTGTCGCTGTTTTCGCGCCAATCACCACCACGGGTGCCGGAATACAGGATCGCGCCGCCCAGGCCGTTGTCCGCCGTGCCGCCGGCCAGCAGGTTGCCGGTGGTCTTGAAGCCATCGTGGCTGGAAGGCGGGCTGGTTTCGGTTTGCAGGCCGCCTTTCACCGTTGGCGCATCGGGAATCGCGCGCGTGACGAAGTTGACGATGCCGCCGACGTTCTGCGGGCCATAACGCACTGCGCCGCCGCCGCGTACCACGTCCACGGCATCCATGTTGCCCATGCTGATGGGCGCGAACGACAACTGCGGCTGGCCATACGGCGCGAACGGCACCGGGATGCCGTCCATCAAGACCGTGGAGCGCGAGGCCAGGCGTGGGTTGAGCCCGCGAATGCCGAAGTTCAGCGCCATGTCGTGGCTGCCGGTGCCGTTGTTTTCCGGGGCGTTGACCCCGGGAATGCGGTTGAGCACGTCGCGGGCCTGGGTGGCGCCCTGGCGTTCGAATTCTTCGCGGCGGATCACGTCCCGGGCGCCCGGGTGCTCGAAGACGTTGGTTTGCGCCGCGTCCCCCAGCCAGTCGCCGACCACTTTGGAGGTGCCCAATTCGAGGGTGGCCGGAGCATTCGCCGGTTGCAGGCTGAAGGCGTTGTTGCCCTCGGCACGGGCTTGCAGGCCGGTGCCTTTGAGCAACGCATTCAAGCCTTCTTCAGCGGTGTAGTTGCCCGACAGGCCGTGGCTTTGCACGCCGGCGGTCACGTCCGAGCCAAATGAAATCAGCACGCCGGCTTCCCGGCCAAATTGATTCAGCGCCGCTTCCAGTGACGTAGGGGCGATGCGGTAGGGCTTGGCGTCGGCCGCCATTACGTAGGGAACGGTGCTGAAACTGAGGCTGGCCCCCAGCAACAAGTGGCGCAGGGTGCGGGCGAGTGGCGTCAGGCGAGTCGGTTGCTGGGGCATGAAGTGCGGTCCTGAGAAGGAAGGATCAAGGTGGCTTTCCTTCTCTGTCACGCGAGGTGCGGAAAACGGCTCACGGGGTTTGAAAATATTTCAGGCACGGGCTTCGACAGTGACCCAGTAGCGGGTAAACCGCCGGACCCTGACCGGCAGGCTGACTTGCAGCAGGTCCAGGATTCGTTCGCTGTCGTCCAGCGGGTAGCTGCCGGAAATCAGCAGGTTGGCCACCTGCGGGTCGCAATTGAGCTGGCCACGGCGATAACGGCTCAATTCGGCGAGGAAATCTTCCAGGCGCATGTGGGCCGCCACCAGCATGCCGTCGGCCCAGGCGCCGCTGCCGGCGTCGGTGGGGCGGGCGGTGTCCCAGCCTTTGCGGGTGAAATTGACCTGATGGGCTTTCTCCACCGACAACGGCAAACCGCTATAGGTGTTGGGCATCACGTCAACGTGCCCATCAAACACCGCCAGTTGTGTGTGATCGTTGAATTGCCGCACGTTCAGCCGCGCGGCCTGGGCGCTGAGCAGGCCCTGGGAAGTGATGACCCGCAGCGGGGCGTTGCCGGGTTTGGCGGTCAGCAGGATTTCGCCTTCGAGCAGGCGGATCAAGCGTTGCTGGCCCTCAAAATGCACATCCACCGCACTGCCGGTGTTGAGCTGCAACTGGCTGCCATCCGCCAGCTGGAACTTGCGCCGTTGGCCGATGGGGCTGCGGTAGTCGGCACTCAACGGCGGCAATATATGTTGCTGGCGCAAACCCCAGGCCGCTGCCGACCCGGCGCCGAGTATCAGCAACAACTTCAGGGCCTGGCGGCGACTGTTGGATTTCGGTGCATTCAAGGCGGCGTGGGCCAGGGGTGATGGCATCCCGCGCAAGCGCTGGTTCACTCGCTGGATGTGCTCCCAGGCCCGCTGATGTTCGCTGTGGGCGTCCAGCCACTGTTGCCAGGCCGCCTGTTTGCGTGGGTTGAGCGGGCCCTGCTGCATTTCCATCAGCCAGTGCACCGCTTGTTCGGCGACTTGCGTTGAGAAACTCATAGGGCGAAGTAGCAGCGCATCGCCGCTTTATTCAGATGGCGCTTGACCGTGGCGATGGAGATGCCCAGTTCCGCGCCGATTTGCGCGTAGGTCAGGCCGTCGAGCTGGGACAGCAGGAACGCGCGTTTGACCGGGGGCGCCAAGCCGTCCAGCAACTGGTCCAGCTCCATCAGGGTTTGCAGGATGATTGCCCGCTCTTCCTCCGACGGCGCCACGTGTTCGGGCATTTGCGCCAGGGCGTCGAGGTAGGCGCGCTCCAGGTCCTGGCGGCGGTAATGGTTGCACAGCACACGCTTGGCGATGGTGGTGAGGAAGGCGCGAGGTTCGATCAGCGTCGGTGTTTCCCGTGCGGTGAGCACGCGGATGAAGGTGTCCTGGGCCAGGTCGGCGGCGCTTTCCGGGCAGCCGAGCTTGCGTCGCAACCAGCCGGTAAGCCAGTGGTGATGGTCGTGGTACAGGACTTCGACGGTGTTGGACGGCTGCAACGCGCACACTCCGGCAGCATGGGCATGCTTTAGAGAACAAGAATTGTTCGCATTGTAGGGCGCGCAGGCGGGTTCGGCAATTGCCAGTGATGCGTTCTCTTTTGCTTATGAGAACCTTTATCATTAATATTGCGCGCTGACGAACCTGGCGCCTTGTGCATGAAACGCAAAACCTCACTTCCCGTTTTCTACCGTCTTGCCGTGACTTCGCGGGTGCTGGCGGCTGTGGTCGGCGGTTACCTGCTGGCCTCGCTGGCCAGCGTGTGCATGACGCTGTGGCTGCCCGCCAGCCGCGCCGATGCGGTGATCAGCGGCATGCTGAGTTCGTTTGTGTTCTACCTGTTGGCGGTCATCTGGTGCTTCGCCTGCCGCACGGCCTGGCGCGCCTGGTTTGGCGTGTTGCTGCCCAGCGCGATAATGGCCACGTTCGCCGGGTTGGCGTACTGGATGGCGCGCACATGAAAGAGGGCTTCCGCCAGGCCATGGCCTGGTTGCACACCTGGGCCGGGCTGATCTTTGGCTGGCTGCTGTTTGCGATTTTCCTGACGGGCACCCTGTCGTATTTCAAGGACGAAATTACCCACTGGATGCAGCCCGAAGTGCAGGCGCATCCCGTCGATGACGCCCGTAGCCTGGCCGCCGCCCAAACCTATCTGCAACACCAGGCGCCCAATGCCGCGCGCTGGTTTATCACCTTGCCGAGCAGCCGTGAGCCGGGCCTGTCGGTGATGTGGCAAGACAAGGTCGACCCGGGCAAACGCGGCAATTTCGTCGAAAAACTCCTCGATCCCGTCAGCGGCCAGCAGGTCCAGGCCCGGGAAAGCATGGGCGGCGAATTCTTCTATCGTTTCCACTTCCAGCTGCAAATGCCCTATCCCTGGGGGCGCTGGCTGTCGACCATCGCCGCGATGGTGATGTTCGTGGCGTTGATCACCGGGATCATTACCCACAAGAAAATCTTCAAGGACTTCTTCACCTTCCGCCCGCGCAAGGGCCAGCGTTCCTGGCTCGACGGGCACAACGCCGTGGGCGTGCTGGTGTTGCCGTTCCACTTGATGATCACCTACAGCAGCCTGGTGATTTTCATGAGCATGGTGATGCCGGCGAGCATCCTCGCTTCCTACGGCAACGATACCCGTGCGTTCTTCAACGATGTCTTTCCGGCCACCGACAATGCGCCGGCCCTCGGCCAGCCGGGGCAATTGCTGCCATTGGGCCCGATGTACGAGCAGGCGCGCGGGCAATGGGCCGGCGGGCATGTCGGACGGCTGGTGGTGAATAATCCAAGCGATGTAAACGCTTCGGTCAATGTGTTCCGCGCCGGGTCGGATCGAGTGGTGCATGACTTTGGCAGCACCGTGTCATTCAACGGCACTACCGGCGAACTGTTGCGGGTGAGCGGCGAGCAGTCGCTGCCGGCGGCGATTGGTGGCAGCTTCTACGGTTTGCACATGGGCCATTTCGCCGGCCCGGTATTGCGCTGGCTGTATTTCATCTGCGGCCTCGCGGGCACGGCAATGATCGGCACCGGGCTGGTGATGTGGCTGGGCAAGCGTCAGCTCAAGCACACCAAAACCGGTGTGCTGCCCTTTGAGCTGCGGCTGGTGGAAGTGCTGAACATCGCCAGCATGTCCGGCTTGATGATCGCCATCGCTGCATTCTTCTGGGCCAACCGCCTGTTACCAGCCAGCTTTGCCGGGCGCTCGGACTGGGAAGTACAAGCCTTCTTTATTGCCTGGGGCTTGAGCGTCGTGCACGCGATTGTTCGTCAGGGGCGCCGCGGCTGGGTTGAGCAATTGAGTGTGGGCGCGCTGCTGTTTATCGGCGTGCCGGTGCTCAACGCGCTGACCACGACCCAGCATTTGGGTGTGTCCCTGGCCAACGGCGACTGGGCCATGGCCGGCTTCGACCTGACGTGCCTGGGCAGCGGTGTGTTCCTCGCCTGGGCTGCCTGGAAAATGCAGCACCGCCGCGTCCCTCAGCCCAAGGCCGAACGTGCCCGGCCATTGACCCTCAAGGGCGAGGTGAACTGAATGCTCCTGGCGCTATTGCTGTGTTACGCAGGGTTTACCGCGTTGTGCCTGTCCATGGACCGGCACCATGGCGAACTGCTGCACAGTAAACCTTCGCCTCGTCGGCGCCTGGGTTTGCGCGTGGGCGGCTGGCTGCTGTTGATTGTCTCGATCTGGCCGGCGGTGCTCGCGACCGGGTGGAGCCAGGGGTTGGTGGAGTGGTGCGCGGTCTTGATGCTCAGCGGGTTGTTGCTGGTGTTGCTGTTGCCGTATCGGCCAAGGCTGGCCTTGATCCTGGCGGGCCTCGGCCTGCTGGCCAGTCCGGTTGCGGCCTTCGCGACCCTTTGAGTCCACCGTTGATGATCACCACGCCCCCCGAACATCCAGAGCAGCACGCAGACGCGGCGGGCGGACGGGCGCATTTCCTGCAGGTGTTCCTGTCCCAGCGCTCGCAGATGGAAGCGCTGGTCAGCCGCCGCGTGGGCTGCCGTGCGACGGCGGCGGACCTGGTGCAGGATTTGTTCCTGCGCTTCTGGCGCCGGCCGCTGGTGCAGGTCGAGGAGCTCAGCACCTACCTGCTGCGCTGCGCCGGCAATATCGCCATCGACCACCTGCGCAGCGAAGGCGCCCGGGTGCGCAGCAGCGAAGGCTGGCTGCCGGAACAACAGGATAACCAGGGCTGCGAACCCCAGGCCGCGCTGGAGGCGGGCAATGATCTGCGTCACGTTGAAGCAGCCTTGCGCAGCCTGCCGGAACGTACCCGGCAGATTTTCCTGCTCAACCGCATCCATGGCCGCAAGTACGCGGAAATCGCCAAGGCCATGGGCCTGTCCCAAAGCGCCGTGGAAAAACATATGATGCGTGCCCTCGAAGCCTGCAAGGCCAGCCTTCGTGAACCATCGCCAAGGAAAGCCCCGTGAACGCCACTGCCCGCGTCACCCCGACGCCCGACCAGGAACAGGCCGCACTGGCCTGGTTGAGCCTGTTGCATGACCAACCCAGCAGTGGCGACCAGGCCACGTTCAGCCGTTGGCTGCGGGCCGATCCTGCGCATGTGGAAGCCTACGCCCAGGCCCAGGTGCTGTGGGAATTGAGTGAAGTACCGGCCAGAACGTTGGCGGATGAGGATGCCCTGGCGCTGCAGGGTTACTTGAACGCGATGAATACCTCGAAACGCTCCAGCGTGCGGCGCTGGTCTGGTGCCCTGGCCATGGCCGCCTGCCTGCTGGTGATGATCTCGATGGGCGCCGGCTGGCAGCCGTCACGCTGGGTCGATGACTTCGGCGCGGATTACGTCACCGCGCCGGGTGAGGTGAAGACCGTGACCCTGGCCGATCAAAGCCAGGTCACCCTGGACGCCGACAGTGCGATCGCAGTGGATTTCAAGCATGGCGAGCGCCATATCCAGCTACGCCGTGGCGCCGGTTTTTTCAGTGTGACCCACACTGGCGAATCCTTTGTGGTCGAGGCCGGCAGCGGCGAAGCACGGGTGCTCGGCACGCAGTTTGAGGTGCGCCTGCAACCGGCAGGTGCGCAGGTGACGGTGTTGTCCGGTCGGGTTGGGGTAACGCCGTCGAAGTATGCTCAGCAACAGATTCTGACGGCCGGCCAGCAAGTGGCCTACGCCGACGGTGTCGCCGATGAGCTGCACGCGGTCGACAGCGAGTCGCGCCTGGCCTGGCGCGATGGTTGGCTCAACTACTACAAGGCGCCGCTGGCCGATGTGGTGCAAGACCTCGGCCGCTACTATCCGGGGCGCATTCTGCTGCTCAACGAAGACCTCGGCGCCCGGCGTGTCAGCGGCAGTTTCCCGAGCAAGGACCCCCAGGCGGTGCTCAATGCGTTGCAGGCGGTCTTGGGGTTTGAACAACACTCGCTGCTCGGTCGGATGATCGTATTGCGCTAGATACAGAGCGCTACGCCGCAATGGCGTGGCGCTGTCATTACTTGCACCACCTTCCCTTGAAAATCCCCATGCCTTGGCACATCCGTGTGTGTGGACCTTTCATTTAACCTTCATCGCAATCGCCAAAACCTGTAACCAAATCGTTACGTGATGCACGGATGATCCTCGGATTCCTGAGCAGGTGGTCAGGAAGATTGGCGGCGCTGTTCACCCAGCCGAGATCGCCAATACCTCCCCCATAACAACAGATAGATGCATGTAAGGGATCTACTCGTGACCTACAACAAACTCTATGCCCTGCTTTTAGCATCGGGCCTGGGCGGCTTTGCGCCGCTGGTTCTGGCAGACGATTCCCAGGATGTCGGTTCGGTGCACGTCGCCGGCGAACGTACCCTGGGCACCGGCCACATGATTCAGGAAGAAAGTGCCAAGGCCCGGTCCACCGTGACCAAGGAAGCCATGGATGAAATGTCCCCGACGGCCAACGCCATCGACAAGCTCAAGTACACCCCGGGCATCAACGTTTCCAACGACGACGCCAGCGGCATGAGCGGCACCAGCTTCACCATGCGCGGCATGAACTCCGACCAGGTCGGGGTTTCCATGGACGGCGTGCCGATCAACGACTCCGGCAGCTACGGTGTTTACGCCAACCAATTGGGCGACCCGGAAAACGTCGGCGAAGTATTTGTCACCCAGGGCTCCTCGGAAGCGGACGGCCCGCACATTGGTTCCAGCGGCGGCAACATCGGCATGGTCACCATTCGGCCGACCAAGGAGCCGGGGCTGTTCGTCAAGCAATCCATGGGTTCGAACAACCTGACAAAGTCCTTCGCCCGCATCAACACCGGGGACCTCGGCGGCTTCAAGACCTGGGTGTCGGCCTCTCACACCGAGGGCGACAAGTGGCGCGGCAAGGGCACCTTGCGGGGCGACAAGGTGGAGTGGAGCACGCTGTTCGAAGACGACAACGGCAACACCAGCAACTTCACCATGAAGTACAACACCCAGGAAAACTACAACTACAACACGCTGAGCAAGAGCCAGTTCCAGCAACAGGGCCGCCGCCTGGATTACGCGGAAACGCCGGTCTACAAGAACGGATTGCTGTCGTCTTCCTACAAGCTCAACCGCAACCCATTTGAAAGTGTCATGACCACCTTCACCCAGCGCTGGCGCCTGCGTGATGACCTGGCCCTGACGGTTGCGCCTTACTACTACTGGGGCAACGGCGGCAGTTTCAGCGGCCAGACCGCGACCAACCTGGGGCCGAAGTCCGACAAGAGTGGCAACTACGACCTGAGCAACCTCAAGTCGGCCAACTACTATCGCCCCTCGTGGACCGAAACCTGGCGCCCTGGCGTGACGGTCAAAATGAAATGGGACATCAACGAGGAACACAGCCTGGATTACGGCTACTGGTACGAGCGCGCTCGCCAGCGCCAGACCCAGCCGTATATCGGGATCAACAGCGAAGGTGCACCGGACGACGTCTGGGGCGATTACAACAGCGGCGGCCAGGTGGTCGACAAGAACGGCAAGACCGTTCAGGGGCGTCATCAATACACCGTGACCCCGGCCCAGAAGCTGTGGGTGCAGGACAGCTGGCAAGCCACGCCAGACCTGAGCTTTGTCGGCGGCCTGGCGTACCAGTACGTCGAACGTGACGGCGACAACCTCGGTAGCCTGTACGACAAGCCGGAAAAGCGTAACGCCCGCTACCATCAGTTCCTGCCGAACTTCAGCGCCAAGTACCAGGTCGACGAGAGCAACCAGGCGTTCTACAACGTCACTCGCAACATGCGCACACCGCAGAACTACGTGCTGTACAACAAGGGTGATTCCCTCAACCTCAACCCCGAGCTGAGCTGGAACCAGGAACTGGGCTGGCGCTACACCGAAGAGAAAATGGCCCTCAGCGCCACCCTGTTCTACATCACCTTCAAGGACCGTCAGCTGTCGACCACCGACTTGAACGGTGACTACGTGATGGCCAACGTCGGTGACGTGACCAACAAAGGCCTGGAGTTGGAGTGGAGCGGCCTGCTGCCGTACAACTTCAACTACTACGCGTCGTACACCTATACCAAGTCCGAGCAGCAGGACGACTTTGTCAGCAAGAACGTGTTGTTGCCGACCAAGGGCAACCAGTTGGCCAACGTGCCGGAAAACATGCTCAACCTGGTGTTTGGTTACGACGACAAGCGCTACTACGGCAACATTGCCGGCAAGTATGTCGGGGCGTTCTACGGTGATTTGACCAACAACGAGAAAATCTCCGGGCGCACCGTGTTCGACCTCAACGCCGGTATCTACCTGCCGGTGGACAAGAAGGTCTTCAAGTCGGCCGCGCTGCGCTTCTCGATGCTCAACGTGTTTGATAAGGAATACTTGAGCTCGGCGCGCACCGTGTCGTTCAACTCGGCGCCGGTAAATGGCCTGGCGGCCAGCTCGGCGTATTACAACGTGGGTGAAGAGCGTACGGCGATGGTTTCCCTGGAGGCCAATTTCTAACGCGTACGCAAACCCAATGTGGGAGCGGGCTTGCTCGCGAAAGCGGTGTATCAGTCGCCAGATGTATTGACCGCACCCCCCCCCCCCCAAGCAAACCCCCCCCCCCCCCTTCCCCGCGGTATTTTACAGAGTGAGTTACTTCAGGGCCGCCATGATCGCTTCCGGGTTGTAGTCGCGAATCAGCGTGCCGTTCACGTCCACAAACGGAATCCCGCCGCCCCCCAACGCCTCGTACGCCTTGCGCGCCTGGGCGTCCTTCTCGATATCAAACGCCTGGTAGGGAATCCCCTTGGAATCCAGAAAGCGCCGGATCTGCTTGCAGTAGCCGCACCACTCGGTGGAATACAGCACCACGCGCGCTGCCGCGCGTGTCTGCTCCGGCACCACCTGGGAGGGGTTGAACAGCCGCTCGATCTTGCCCCAGTTCTGGAAAACCACCACCACCAGCAACACCAGCAGGACTTTCTTCAGAACCCCGCCCAGCATCAGTTGCGACGCTTGAGCTGGTCGGTCAGTTGGGTCGGCAGGCCCTTGATGATCAAGGTGCCGGCGGCTTCGTCGTATTCGATCTTGTCGCCCAGCAGGTGCGCTTCAAAGCTGATGGACAAGCCTTCGGCACGCCCGGTGAAACGGCGGAACTGGTTGAGGGTGCGTTTATCCGCCGGGATTTCCGGCGACAGGCCGTAGTCCTTGTTGCGGATGTGATCGTAGAAGGCTTTTGGCCGATCTTCATCGATTAACCCGGACAGCTCTTCCAGGCCCATCGGCTCGCCGAGCTTGGCCTGGCTGCTGGCGTAGTCCACCAGGGTCTTGGTTTTCTCGCGGGCGGACTCGTCCGGCAGATCCTCGCTTTCAACGAAGTCGCTGAAGGCCTTGAGCAGGGTACGGGTTTCGCCCGGACCGTCGACGCCTTCCTGGCAGCCGATAAAGTCGCGGAAGTACTCCGAGACCTTCTTGCCGTTCTTACCCTTGATAAAGGAGATGTATTGCTTGGACTGCTTGTTGTTCTGCCACTCGGACACGTTGATCCGCGCTGCGAGGTGCAGTTGGCCAAGGTCGAGGTGGCGCGACGGCGTCACGTCCAGCTGGTCGGTCACTGCCACGCCTTCGCTGTGGTGCAGCAGGGCGATCGCCAGGTAATCGGTCATGCCCTGTTGATAGTGGGCAAACAGCACGTGGCCGCCGGTGGAGAGGTTGGACTCCTCCATCAGCTTCTGCAGGTGTTCCACGGCAATACGGCTGAAGGCGGTGAAATCCTTGCCGCCGTCGAAATACTCCTTCAACCAGCCGCTGAACGGGTGCGCGCCGGACTCGGCATGGAAAAAGCCCCAGGCCTTGCCTTGTTTGGCGTTGTAGCTCTCGTTGAGGTCGGCGAGCATGTTCTCGATCGCGGCCGACTCGGCAAGCTCGGAGTCGCGGGCGTGGAGAACTGCGGGTGTGCCGTCGGGTTTTTTGTCGATCAGGTGGACGATGCAATGACGGATCGGCATGGGCTTCTCGGCTGGTTGAAGGGGAGGGGTGGGGCTCCCGGAAAAAGTCGCCAGTGTACCGCACCCGCTGGGGATGGCGCTGTTCGGAGGGCGTTTTGAGCGCCATCCGACGGGCCATATGCCTTTTTTTCACGGTTTAGAGCGATAAAGCTGACCAAATGGGTATGTTGAGGCGGATATTTCCCCGTCTCTGTGCTAGTTTTGCCCCGTCTTACGCGCAGTCTGGGCGTTAAGCGTGCATTCAGCATTTGTCAGGTCGAACCAAACCCGGTTTCAGGTATCTATAAACCCGATCTTCGTGGTTATAGCCCTTGGGTGCCAGGCCTTGATGGCAGGGCTCGATGGCTGACACTGCACTCTGCAATCCAAATGAATTTGATAGGGAAGGAACACCACAATGGCTATTACTAAAGACCAACTGATCGCTGATCTGGCTGAAGCTGTAGACGCACCGAAAACCACCGTGCGTGCTCTGCTGGACCAACTGAGCCAGATCGTTGCTGATCAGCTGGAAAACGGCGGCGAAATCACTCTGCCAGGCGTTGGCAAACTGAAAGTGACCGAGCGTCCTGCCCGTACTGGCCGTAACCCTTCGACTGGCGCTGCCATCGAAATCGCTGCCAAGAAAGTTATCAAGCTGGTTGTGGCCAAAGGCCTGACCGACGCTGTTAACAAGTAAGACGCAGCAAAAAAAACCGTGCTCCGGAGCGATCCGGGCACGGTTTTTTGTTGCCTGCGATTTATCAGTCCTTACGGGCCCAACGCTGGCGCCACACCTGTTGCTCGCTCGGGGTCTGGAAGGTCCAGGCGACGAAGCGGCTCTGCTTCTGGCCCTGGGACATCTCTACCACCTGGCTTTCCAGCACACCGGCCTTTTTCAGCGCTGTCTGGATCGCCGGCAAGTTCGACGCTTTCGACACCAGCGTGCTGAACCACAGCACCTTGTGCTGGAAATGCGCGCTTTCAGCGATCAGTTGCGTCACGAACCGCGCTTCACCGCCTTCACACCACAATTCCGCCGACTGGCCACCGAAGTTCAGCACCGGCAACTTGCGTTTCGGATCAGCCTTGCCCAGTGCTCGCCATTTACGTTCGCTGCCCTTGGTCGCTTCATCCATGGACGCGTGGAAGGGCGGGTTGCACATGGTCAGGTCAAACCGCTCGCCTGGCTCCAGCAAGCCCAGCAGGATCTGCTTGGGGTTGGTTTGCTGGCGCAGCTGGATGGCCTTGTTCAGCCCGTTGGACTGCACGATCGCCTTGGCGGCGGCCACGGCGGTCGGGTCGACTTCCGAGCCGAGGAAGTTCCAGCGGTACTCGCTGTAGCCAATCAACGGATAGACGCAGTTGGCGCCCATGCCGATGTCCAGCACCTTCACCGGCGCGCCACGGGGGATCACGCCTTCGTTGACGCTGGCCAGCAGGTCGGCGAGGAAGTGCACGTAGTCGGCACGCCCCGGTACCGGTGGGCACAGGTAGTCAGCCGGGATGTCCCAGTGATTGATGCCATAGAACGCCTTGAGCAACGCCCGGTTGAACACCCGCACCGCGTCTGGGCTGGCGAAGTCGATGCTTTCCTTGCCGTACGGGTTGATGATCACGAATTGCGCCAGTTCGGGCGTGGTCTTGATCAGCGCCTGGAAGTCGTAACGGCCCTGGTGGCGGTTACGTGGGTGCAAGGTGGCCTCTTTGCGCGGAACGACGGGCTTGGCCGGCGTATTGGATTTTGGCTTCTTGCGCGGTGCTTTGGGTGTGCTGGGGGCGGTCATGGGCTGCGTCGATTCTGCGTTTGTTTCAAAAGTGGCGGGTATTGTCACACATTCCTTGGTCGAACTCGGTCAAATGTGGGAGCTGGCTTGCCTGCGATGCAGGTGACTCGGTGTATCTGCCAGACCGAGGCGATGCCATCGCAGGCAAGCCAGCTCTCACATTGGTCGGGTTTCCAAAGAGAAATAGCGGTGTTTTTCCAAGCAAAAAAAAGAGACCCGAAGGTCTCTTTTTCCACACGGGCAGCCTCTTACAGGCTGGAAATCCGTGCGTGTTGCTCCGCCAGCTTGCCCAAAGCCTGTTCAGCTTCAGCCAGTTTGGCGCGTTCTTTCTCGATCACTTCAGCCGGAGCCTTGTCGACGAACGCCGCGTTGGACAGCTTGCCGCCCACCCGCTGCACTTCGCCTTGCAGGCGCAGGATTTCCTTGTCCAGGCGCGCCAGTTCGGCACCCTTGTCGATCAGGCCGGCCATCGGCACCAGCACTTCCATCTCGCCCACCAGTGCGGTGGCGGACAGCGGTGCTTCTTCGCCAGCGGCCAATACGGTGATCGACTCCAGCTTCGCCAGCTTCTTGAGCAGCGCGTCGTTCTCGGTGAGGCGACGCAGGTCTTCGCTGCTGGCGTTCTTCACGAACACGGCCAGTGGCTTGCCCGGACCGATATTCATCTCGGCGCGGATGTTGCGCGTACCCATCATCAGGGTCTTGAGCCACTCGATATCGCTTTCGGCTGCCTCGTCAATGCGGGCTTCGTTGGCCACCGGCCAAGGTTGCAGCATGATGGTCTTGCCGTCTTTGCCCGCCAGCGGCGCGATGCGCTGCCAGATTTCTTCGGTGATGAAGGGCATGAACGGATGCGCCAGGCGCAACGCCACTTCCAGTACGCGCACCAGGGTTTGACGGGTGCCGCGCTGACGTTCGATCGGCGAGTTCTCGTCCCACAGCACGGGCTTGGACAGTTCCAGGTACCAGTCGCAATACTGGTTCCAGATGAACTCGTACAGGGCCTGCGCCGCCAGGTCGAAGCGGAACTGGTCGAGTTGACGGGTCACTTCGGCTTCGGTGCGCTGCAGCTGGGAGATGATCCAGCGGTCCGCCAGGGACAGCTCGATGGCCTCGCCGTTCTGGCCGCAGTCTTCGCCTTTATCCAGCACGTAGCGCGCGGCATTCCAGATCTTGTTGCAGAAGTTGCGATAGCCTTCGACGCGGCCCATGTCGAACTTGATGTCGCGACCGGTGGACGCCAGCGAGCAGAAGGTAAAGCGCAGGGCGTCGGTGCCGTAGCTGGCGATGCCATCGGCGAACTCGTCGCGGGTCTGCTTCTCGATCTTCTTCGCCAGTTTCGGCTGCATCAGGCCCGAGGTGCGTTTCTGCACCAGGGTTTCCAGGTCGATGCCGTCGATGATGTCCAGCGGGTCCAGGACGTTGCCCTTGGACTTGGACATCTTCTGGCCCTGGCCATCACGCACCAGGCCGTGCACGTACACGGTCTTGAACGGTACCTGCGGGGTACCGTCTTCGTTTTTCACCAAGTGCATGGTGAGCATGATCATCCGGGCAACCCAGAAGAAAATGATGTCGAAGCCGGTGACCAGCACGTCGGTGGAATGGAATTTCTTCAGGAATTCGGTCTGTTGCGGCCAGCCGAGGGTGGAGAAGGTCCACAGGCCCGAGCTGAACCAGGTGTCCAGTACGTCGTTGTCCTGTTGCAGCGCCACGTCCGCGCCAAGGTTGTGCTTGGCACGTACTTCTGCTTCGTCGCGGCCCACGTAGACCTTGCCCGACTCGTCGTACCAGGCCGGAATCCGGTGGCCCCACCACAGCTGGCGGCTGATGCACCAATCCTGGATGTCACGCATCCACGAGAAGTACATGTTTTCGTACTGTTTCGGCACGAACGCGATGCGGCCGTCTTCCACGGCAGCGATCGCCGGCTCAGCCAAAGGCTTGGTGGACACGTACCACTGGTCGGTCAGCCAGGGCTCGATGATGGTGCCGGAGCGGTCGCCCTTCGGCACTTTCAGGCCGTGGTCGTCAACGCTTACCAGCAGGCCGGCGGCGTCGAAGGCGGCAACGATCTGCTTGCGCGCTTCGAAACGGTCGAGGCCGGCGTATTCAGCCGGGATCTTGCCGTCGATGCTCTCGTTCAGCGTGCCGTCGAGGTTGAACACCTGGCAGGCTGGCAGAACAGCGGCGTTTTTGTCGAAGATGTTCAGCAGCGGCAGGTTATGGCGCTTGCCAACTTCATAGTCGTTGAAATCGTGGGCCGGGGTGATTTTCACGCAGCCGGTGCCGAATTCAGGGTCGCAGTAGTCGTCCGCGATAATCGGGATGCGACGGCCAACCAGCGGCAGCTCGACGAACTTGCCGATCAGCGCCTGGTAGCGTTCGTCGTTCGGGTTAACCGCGACGGCGGCGTCGCCGAGCATGGTTTCCGGACGGGTGGTGGCGACGGTCAGGTAATCATTGCCTTCGGCGGTCTTGGCGCCGTCAGCCAACGGGTACTTGAGGTTCCACAGGAAACCTTTCTCATCGTGGTTTTCCACTTCTAGGTCGGAAATCGCCGTGTGCAGCTTGGTGTCCCAGTTGACCAGGCGCTTGCCGCGGTAGATCAGGCCGTCTTCATGCAGGCGCACGAAGGCTTCCTTCACGGCTTCCGACAGGCCGTCGTCCATGGTGAAGCGCTCGCGGCTCCAGTCGACGGACGAGCCCAGGCGACGGATCTGACGGCTGATATTGCCGCCGGACTGATCCTTCCATTCCCAGATTTTCTCGAGGAATTTCTCGCGGCCCAGGTCGTGACGGTTCTGGCCGGTGGCTTCCAGTTGGCGCTCCACCAGCATCTGGGTGGCGATACCGGCGTGGTCTGTACCTGGTTGCCATAGGGTATTGCGACCCTGCATGCGGCGGAAACGAATCAGGGCATCCATGATCGCATTGTTGAAGCCATGGCCCATGTGCAGGCTGCCAGTGACGTTCGGTGGCGGAATCATGATGGTGTAGGCATCGCCCGCGCCTTGCGGAGCGAAATAATTCTCGGACTCCCAGGTCTGGTACCAGGAAGTTTCAATAGCGTGCGGCTGGTAGGTCTTATCCATGCGCGGCGGGACCCTAGTTGGCATTAATTCAGGAAAGCCGACAAGTATAACGGGGGATAGGGGAGAGGGGTAGGAGCGAGCTTGCTCGCGAAAAACCTGAGGGCGGCGCGTTCATTCAGGATGTACGCGTTATCGTTCACGCCCTTCGCGAGCAAGCCCGCTCCCACAGGGGATATGTGTCAGCCTTAGTTCTGGTACTGGCTCAACAACCGCTCCATGCGCGCATCCAGCCGGCGCTTGATCTCGGTTTCGATATGCGGGGCAAAATCGTCGATCACGTCTTGCATGATCAGTTGCGCGGCGGCGCGCAGTTCGTTGTCCAGGTGCAGCAGCAGGGCGTCGGGGGCTTTTTCGGCGGCCGGTACGGCAACAGCCGCAGCCGGCGCAGCTTGCACCGCGGGCGTTTCGACAGGTTCCGGCGTAACCGGCTTGCCACCCACCATATCGAACAGCAGGGGAATTTGTACGTCACCGTTGACCGCATCGGTCAGCAATGGCGGTTGCAGGTCATCATCACCGAGCAGCTTGCGGATCGACTCAAGGTCGTCCAGCAGGTGGTCAGAGTCTTTTAGCGGGTTTGGAGTGTCCATCGTGTGCTCAAAGTCGTTGTAGCCGGTGATCTTGCAGAGAATAGCCCTGTTCGCGGTAGAAGCGGAAACTCTCCCGCGCGGCCTGACGAATAGCCGGGTCTTCCACCACCACTTCCGCCACGCGGGCGAAACCCTTGGCGAAGGCCGGTACTTTCAGGTCAAGGTTGACCAGCAGGTCTGTGTGATCGCCGCAGCTGTCTCCCAAACCCAGTACCACCAGGCCTTCCGGTTCTGATTCGGCGGGACCGTGGGGCACGAAGCTTTCGCCCTTGAAGCGCCACAGGCGGGCGTCGAGGTCGTCACGCTGGGCGGCATCGCTGCAATGCAGGTAGATACGGTGGCCCATGCGCCAGGCTTTTTCGGTGAGCTTGCAGGCGAAGTCCAGGCGCGCGGAAGGATCGGCGCTGGGCAATATATAGAAGTCGACTTGGGTCATTGCGGTTCCTGAGCCCCGGGCGGCTTTACAGGCGCCCGGGGATCTTCAGTTTCAGGCTTTGGCGCGGTCCAGCAGGTACTGGGTCAGCAATGGAACCGGACGGCCAGTGGCGCCCTTGTCCTTGCCGCCGCTGGTCCAGGCGGTGCCGGCGATGTCCAGGTGGGCCCAGTTGAAGTTCTTGGCGAAACGCGACAGGAAGCACGCCGCAGTGATGGTGCCGGCTTTCGGGCCGCCAATGTTGGCGATGTCGGCGAACGGGCTGTCCAGCTGTTCCTGGTACTCATCGAACAGCGGCAGTTGCCAGGCGCGATCGTCTGCAGCCTGGCCGGCGCTGAGCAGTTGGCCGATCAGTTCGTCGCTGTTGCCCAGCAGGCCCGACGTGTGGGCGCCCAGGGCAACTACGCAGGCACCGGTCAGGGTGGCGATGTCGATCACGGCTTGCGGCTTGAAGCGCTCGGCGTAGGTCAGGGCGTCGCACAGCACCAGGCGGCCTTCGGCGTCGGTGTTGAGGATTTCCACGGTCTGGCCGCTGAGGGTGGTGACGATGTCGCCCGGACGGGTCGCGCCGCCGCTCGGCATGTTCTCGGCGCAGGCCAGGATGCACACCAGGTTGATCGGCAGCTTGAGTTCCAGCACGGCACGCAGGGTGCCGAACACGCTGGCGGCGCCGCCCATGTCGTACTTCATCTCGTCCATGCCCAGGCCCGGCTTGAGGCTGATGCCGCCGGTGTCGAAGGTGATGCCTTTACCGACCAGGGCAAATGGCTTCTCGGACTTCTTGCCGCCGTTGTATTGCATCACGATCAGGCGTGGCGGCTGGTCGCTGCCCTGGCCCACGGCATAGAACGAGCCCATGCCCAGTTCCTTGATCTTCTTCTCATCCAGGACTTCGACTTTCAGGCCCTTGAATTCCTTGCCCAGCGCCTTGGCTTGCTCGCCCAGGTACGTCGGGTGGCAGATGTTCGGTGGCAGGTTGCCCAGGTCACGGGTGAACGCCATGCCGCCGGCGATGGCCTGGGCGTGGGTCACGGCGCGTTCGACCTCAGCCTGGGCCGCCTTGATGGTCAGCAGGGTGACTTTCTTCAGGGCGCGGGGTTCGGCCTTGGTGCTCTTGAACTGGTCGAAGACGTAGCCGCCGTCCAGCAGGCTTTCGGCCAGCAGGCGGGTCTTGCCGTAGCTGTCGCGGCCCTTGACCACGACTTCGTCCAGCGCCAGGGCCGCGTCGGTGCCGCCCAGGCCCTTGAGGGTGTTGAGGATGCCGGCGATGATCTTGCGGAACGGACGGTCGCCCAGTTCGGCGTCTTTACCAACGCCCACCAGCAATACGCGGTCGGCTTTAAGGTTAGGCAGGCTTTGCAGCAGCAGGCTTTGGCCAACCTTGCCGGCCAGGTCACCGCGCTTGAGGACTGCGCTGATGGCGCCGCCGCTCAGTTCGTCCAGTTGCTTGGCGGCAACGCCGAGCTTGCGGCCTTCGCCGACAGCGACCACGAGGGTGGCGGTTTTCAACGTTTCGGGGCTAACGCTTTTTACAACCAGTTCCATTTTCGGGTCCCTTATAAAGGTCAGTGAGCCAGGAGTCTGTACTCCGGCTTGTAAGCTTGGCAGCCTGTAGGCCGCCCGCGACAAAGGCCGCAGTTTGAACCTCGCCGCCCGAGCCTGACAACCCTTGCGGGCAGCTTTGTGCACGCGTATGAGCAAGCTCCGTGACAGGTGCGGTCAATCACAGGATAATGCGCCATCTTTTTAGCCGGCCTGCAGCAATGGGTCGACTCGATATGCTTGCTTGTTTGGCCGCCTTAGCCTGACAACCCTGGAGTGTCTGGTTTGATCGTCTTCCGTTATCTATCCCGCGAAGTCCTGTTGACCCTGAGTGCCGTGAGTGCGGTATTGCTGGTCATCATCATGAGTGGTCGCTTCGTCAAATACCTCGCCCAGGCTGCCTCGGGTGCCCTGGATCCGGGTTCGCTGTTCCTGATCATGGGCTTTCGCCTGCCGGGCTTCCTGCAGTTGATCCTGCCATTGGGCCTGTTTCTCGGGATTCTGCTGGCCTACGGCCGCTTGTACCTTGAAAGCGAAATGACCGTGTTGTCGGCCACCGGCATGAGCCAGCAACGTTTGCTGGCCATGACCATGGTTCCGGCCACCGGTATCGCGCTGGTGGTGGCCTGGCTGAGCTTGAGCCTGGCACCCCAGGGCGCCATGCAGTTCCAGCTGGTGCTGAACAAACAGGACGCCATGACCGAATTCGACACCCTGGAGCCGGGCCGCTTCCAAGCGCTCAACGACGGCACCCGGGTGACCTATACCGAGCAAATGTCGGATGACCGTGCCAACCTGGGAGGGGTGTTCATCTCCCAGAAAAACCTCGGCCAGAACCAGAAAGACCGTGGTATTTCGATTCTGGTGGCCGACAAGGGGCGCCAGGAAGTGCGTCCGGATGGCAGCCGTTACCTGATCCTTGAAGATGGCTATCGCTATGACGGCAGCCCCGGTCAGGCCGATTACCGCGCAATCAAGTACGACACCTATGGCGTGATGCTGGCCCGGCCGGATGTCAGCGATGAGGTCACCGACCGCGACGCGATCCCGACCCCAGACCTGATCGGCAGCAAGGAACTGCGTTCGATCGCCGAGCTGCAATGGCGGATTTCCCTGCCGCTGCTGGTGTTCATCGTGACCTTGATGGCCGTGCCGCTGTCCCGGGTCAACCCGCGCCAGGGCCGCTTCCTCAAGCTGCTGCCGGCAATCCTGCTTTATATGGCTTACCTGACCATCCTGATTTCCGCCCGCGGCTCCCTGGAGAAGGGCAAGCTGCCGCCGGCCCTCGGGTTGTGGTGGGTCCACGGGGTCTTCCTGGCCATTGGCCTGGGGCTGCTTTATTGGGAACCGATGCGGTTGAAGATGCGGAGTCGTCGCAGCGTGAAGGAGATGGCTCGTGGTTAAGCTCGACCGCTACATTGGTAGCAGCGTCCTGGTCGCAATCCTTGCGGTATTGGGCATTATTTTGGGGCTGGCCTCGTTGTTCGCCTTCATTGATGAAGTCGGCAACGTCAGCGATACCTACACCGTTACGGACGTCCTGAGCTACGTGGCGCTGACGGCGCCCCGTCGCCTGTACGACATGATGCCGATGGCTGCGCTGATCGGCTGCCTGATCGGCCTGGGCAGCCTGGCCAGCAACAGCGAGCTGACCATCATGCGCGCGGCGGGTGTTTCCATCGGTCGCATCGTGTGGGCGGTCATGAAGCCCATGCTGTTGCTGATGGTGGTCAGCGTGCTGATCGGTGAATACGTGGCGCCTCCAGCCGAGTCCACGGCCCAGGCCAATCGTGCCCTGGCCCAGGGTTCGGGCGATGCCCAGAGCTCCAAGCATGGCCTGTGGCACCGCCAGGGTGAGGAGTTTATCCACATCAACGCCGTGCAGCCGGGTGGCTTGCTGGTGGGTGTCACCCGCTACCACTTCGACAAGGAACGTCACCTGCTGTCGTCGAGCTTCGCCAAACGTGCACAGTACGCCGACGAAAAGTGGCAACTGAGCGATGTGACCACCACCTATTTCCGTGATATCGGCAAGGGTGCGGCATCGACCACCGAAGTGATCAATGTGCCGACGGAGCAGTGGGATATTTCCCTCAAACCCGAATTGCTGAATACCGTGGTGATGATCCCGGAAAGCCTGCCTATCTCCGGCCTGTGGGGGTATATCCATTACCTCAAGGACCAGGGCTTGAACAACGGCCGTTACTGGCTGGCGTTTTGGGTCAAGGTGTTGCAGCCGGTGGTGACGGCTGCGCTGGTGCTGATGGCGATCTCGTTCATCTTTGGCCCGTTGCGTTCCGTGACCCTCGGCCAGCGCGTGTTTACCGGCGTACTGGTGGGTTTCACCTTCCGTATCGCCCAGGACCTGCTGGGGCCGTCCAGCCTGGTATTCGGTTTCTCGCCGCTGTTTGCGGTGCTGGTGCCGACCGCGATCTGCGCTGTGGCCGGCTTCTGGCTGTTGCGTCGGGCCGGTTGAGCCCGCGCTTATGAACAAAAAATGCCCCGTTCGAACGACCGGGGCATTTTTGTTCTTGGTCGCCATGGATGACGTCTGGTCTGCGCATCAGGTACAATTCCCGGCTATTTTTCAGCGGGCAGTCTGCCTGCAGCCTTTTTGAGTGTTGATCCGTGAGTGATTTGAGTCATATCCGCAATTTCTCCATCATCGCCCACATTGACCATGGCAAGTCGACGCTGGCCGATCGATTCATCCAGATGTGCGGCGGCCTTGCCGAGCGTGAAATGGAAGCCCAGGTGCTGGACTCCATGGACCTCGAGCGCGAGCGCGGGATCACCATCAAGGCCCACAGCGTAACCCTGTACTACACCGCCAAAGACGGTATCAAGTACCAGCTCAACTTCATTGACACCCCGGGCCACGTCGACTTCACCTATGAAGTCAGCCGTTCCCTGGCGGCCTGCGAAGGTGCGTTGCTGGTAGTGGACGCGGGCCAGGGCGTTGAAGCCCAGTCCGTGGCCAACTGCTACACCGCCATTGAGCAAGGCCTGGAGGTGATGCCGGTGCTGAACAAGATCGACCTGCCACAGGCCGATCCGGACCGCGTCAAGGAAGAGATTGAGAAGATCATCGGCATTGACGCCACCGACGCCGTCGAGTGCAGCGCCAAGACCGGCCTGGGCGTCGACGAGGTGCTCGAGCGCCTGGTCAAGACCATTCCAGCCCCCACCGGCAACTACGAAGATCCGCTGCAAGCGTTGATCATCGACTCCTGGTTCGACAACTACCTGGGTGTTGTTTCCCTGGTACGCGTACGCCACGGCCGTGTGAAGAAGGGCGACAAGATCCTGGTCAAGTCCACCGGCAAGATCCACCTGGTGGACAGCGTCGGTGTATTCAACCCGAAGCACACGGCTACCACTGATCTGAAAGCCGGCGAAGTAGGCTTCATCATCGCCGGTATCAAGGACATCCACGGTGCACCGGTAGGTGACACCCTGACCTTGAGCTCCACCCCTGACGTCGACGTGCTGCCGGGCTTCAAACGCATCCAGCCGCAGGTTTACGCCGGCCTGTTCCCGGTCAGCTCCGATGACTTCGAGGACTTCCGCGAAGCCCTGCAGAAGCTGACCCTCAACGACTCGTCGTTGCAGTACACCCCGGAAAGCTCCGACGCCCTGGGCTTCGGCTTCCGCTGCGGGTTCCTGGGCATGCTGCACATGGAAATCATCCAGGAGCGCCTCGAGCGCGAATACGACCTGGACCTGATCACCACCGCGCCGACGGTTATTTTTGAGCTGGCGCTGAAAACCGGTGAAACGATTTACGTCGACAACCCGTCCAAGCTTCCGGATCTGTCTTCCATCGAAGACATGCGCGAACCGATCGTGCGGGCCAATATTCTTGTGCCGCAAGAGCATCTGGGCAACGTCATTACCCTGTGTATCGAAAAGCGTGGCGTACAGCACGACATGCTGTTCCTCGGTACCCAGGTGCAAGTGACCTACGATTTGCCGATGAACGAAGTGGTCCTGGACTTCTTCGACCGTCTCAAATCCACCAGCCGCGGCTATGCTTCGCTGGATTACCATTTTGACCGTTACCAATCGGCTAATCTGGTGAAGCTGGATGTACTGATCAACGGCGACAAGGTAGATGCCCTGGCGCTGATCGTGCACAAGGACAACGCGCACTACAAAGGTCGCCAGTTGACCGAGAAGATGAAAGAACTGATTCCGCGCCAGATGTTCGACGTTGCGATCCAGGCCGCCATTGGCGGGCAGATCATTGCACGGACTTCCGTCAAGGCACTCAGAAAGAACGTACTGGCCAAATGCTATGGCGGCGACGTCAGCCGTAAGCGCAAGCTGCTCGAGAAGCAAAAGGCCGGTAAAAAACGCATGAAGCAAGTGGGTAACGTGGAAATTCCACAAGAAGCCTTCCTTGCGGTGCTCAGGTTGGATAGTTAGGTCCTATGTCACTAAATTTCCCGCTGTTGCTGGTCATCGCCGTTGCCGTTTGCGGTCTATTGGCGTTGCTCGATCTGGTGTTCTTCGCCCCGCGTCGCCGGGCAGCCATCGCGTCCTATCAGGGCAGCGTCAGCCAGCCCGATGTGGCGGTGATCGAGAAACTGAACAAAGAGCCGATGCTGGTTGAATACGGCAAGTCGTTCTTCCCGGTGTTGTTCATCGTGCTGGTGCTGCGTTCGTTCCTGGTGGAACCGTTTCAGATCCCTTCGGGCTCGATGAAACCTACCCTGGACGTGGGCGACTTCATCCTGGTGAACAAGTTTTCCTACGGGATCCGCTTGCCGGTGATCGACAAGAAAGTGATCGAGATCGGTGACCCGCAGCGCGGCGATGTGATGGTGTTTCGCTACCCAAGCGACCCGAACGTCAACTACATCAAGCGTGTAGTGGGCCTGCCGGGCGACGTGATTCGCTACACCAGCGACAAGCGCCTGTTCGTCAACGGCGAGTCGGTGGCAGAAAAACTGATCGGCTCCGAGCCGAACACCCTGGGCAGCGCCGAGCTGTACCAGGAAAAACTCGGGGCGGTAGAGCACGAAATCCGCAAGGAGATGAGCCGCTACCGTTCGCCGCCTGACAACCAGTGGACAGTGCCTGCCGGGCACTACTTCATGATGGGCGACAACCGCGACAACTCCAACGACAGCCGCTACTGGGATGACCCGAATATTCCCAAGGACCTGCTGGGCATGGTCCCCGACCAGAATATCGTCGGCAAGGCCTTCGCGGTCTGGATGAGTTGGCCGGAACCCAAGCTCAGCCACTTGCCGAACTTCTCGCGGGTCGGGCTGATCAAGTAATCCATGCGGCGCTGTGAACACAGCGCCGAATGCTTTTCTGGGGCTTGGACAAAACCAGGCCCCATGCAGCAACCACCAGGATTTGAATTTGAACACAGCGTTAATCGTCGCAGGCCACCGGTGCCTCGAACTGAATGTGGGTAAACCGTGAGCGTTTCTCTAAGCCGTCTCGAGCGCCAGCTCGGCTACACCTTCAAGGATCAGGAATTGATGATCCTTGCCCTCACACACCGCAGTTTTGCCGGGCGTAACAACGAGCGCCTGGAATTCCTCGGTGATGCCATCCTCAATTTCGTCGCCGGCGAAGCCCTGTTCAATCGCTTCCCGCTGGCCCGCGAAGGCCAGTTGTCGCGCTTGCGTGCGCGCCTGGTGAAAGGCGAGACCCTGGCTGTACTGGCCCGTGGTTTCGACCTGGGTGATTACCTGCGCCTGGGCTCCGGCGAGCTGAAGAGCGGCGGTTTCCGTCGCGAGTCGATCCTGGCCGACGCCCTTGAGGCACTGATCGGCGCGATCTACCTCGACGCGGGCATGGAAGCGGCCAAGGAGCGCGTCGTCGCCTGGCTGTCGACCGAAATCGAAAGCCTGACGCTGGTAGACACCAACAAAGATCCAAAGACCCGCCTGCAGGAATTCCTGCAGTCCCGTGGTTGCGACCTGCCGCGTTACGAAGTGGTGGATATCCAGGGTGAGCCGCATTGCCGAGTGTTCTTCGTCGAATGCGAAATCACCTTACTGAATGAAAAAAGCCGAGGTCAGGGTGTGAGCCGTCGTATTGCCGAACAGGTAGCGGCCGCTGCAGCACTGATTGCCCTGGGCGTGGAGAATGGCCATGACTGATTCAACCGCAACTCGCTGTGGCTATGTTGCCATCGTCGGCCGTCCGAACGTGGGCAAGTCCACGTTGCTGAACCACATCCTGGGACAGAAGCTGGCGATCACCTCGCGCAAGCCCCAGACCACCCGCCACAACATGCTGGGCATCAAGACCGAAGGCGCCGTACAGGCTGTCTACGTTGATACCCCGGGCATGCACAAAGGCGGCGAAAAGGCCCTCAACCGCTACATGAACAAAACCGCTTCGGCAGCGTTGAAAGACGTCGACGTGGTGATCTTCGTGGTCGACCGTACCAAGTGGACCGACGAAGACCAGATGGTTCTGGAGCGCGTGCAGTATGTCACCGGCCCGTTGATCGTCGCGTTGAACAAGACTGACCGCATCGAAGACAAGGCCGAGCTGATGCCGCACCTGAGCTGGCTGCAGGAACAACTGCCGAACGCCCAGATCATGCCGATCTCGGCCCAGCACGGGCACAACCTTGAAGCCCTGGAACGTGTGATTGCTGGCTACCTGCCGGAGAACGAACACTTCTTCCCGGAAGACCAGATCACCGACCGCAGCAGCCGTTTCCTCGCCGCCGAACTGGTACGCGAGAAAATCATGCGCCAGATGGGTGCCGAGCTGCCGTACCAGATCACCGTCGAAATCGAAGAGTTCAAGCAGCAGGGCAAGACCCTGCATATCCATGCGCTGATCCTCGTCGAGCGTGACGGCCAGAAGAAAATCATCATTGGCGACAAGGGCGAGCGCATCAAGCGCATCGGCACCGAAGCGCGCAAGGACATGGAATTGCTGTTTGATTCGAAGATCATGCTCAACCTGTGGGTGAAGGTTAAGGGTGGTTGGTCCGATGATGAGCGCGCGTTGCGTTCGTTGGGTTACGGCGACCTGTAACAGGTCTCCGGAACACCGCAGGACAAATGTGGGAGCGGGCTTGCTCGCGAATGCAGGGTGTCAGTCACCAGC
>NZ_JBSVWQ010000052.1:0-35375 GCF_054071215.1 Pseudomonas sp. SDO5522_S412
ATCGCCGATGGTAGTGTGGGGTTTCCCCATGTGAGAGTAGGTCATCGTCAAGATTGAATTCCGAAACCCCTGTCTGCTAGCGCAGACAGGGGTTTTGTCGTTTAAGGGCTGGGCAAACAACTAGAACCGGCTCACCCTTTGCGTGCCTTACTGCTTCGCCTGGCCATTAACTTGCGCCACCATATATAGATCCCGGTAGCAGACAACATCGCGATCACAGCTCCCAGCAGCGCAATCAGCACCTGACCCGCCACCCCGATGATCCTGCCCCCATGGATCGGCAGTTGCAGCCGATAAAAGCGCTCTCCCAACGTACCTTGCCCTGCTATTTCCTGCCCCAGTAAACGCCCATCCGTCCCGTGGAAAAACAACCAGGATTTCCCATGGGCCTCGGTATCATGTTGTCCAAAACCCGCCCCATAAAAGTTGTACTCAAAGCTGTAGTAAAGCTCTCCAATCGCCGCCGTCAGTCCCAGCCGCTTGCCTTCCTCCAGCGCCCGCTCATAGGCCTGTTGATAACTCAGTTGTGTCACGCCCAATTGCTCGGCGGGTAACCCGCCACGGGCCTCATAGACGCTAGGCTCAACCGGTGAGAACAGCGAGACAGCAGGCTTGAACACCTGGCTCGGCAAATTCATCGCGACGCTGCTGACTGCAATCGGCAGCAACAACAGCCAAAGCCATAACCCGCCTGCACGATGCAGGTCGAAGTTCAGCCGGTAAGCGTGGCCGCCCTTGATCTTCCACGCCGTGGACCACTTCTTCCAGAACGGTTTACCTCTCGGCAGGGTCAGCCACAGCGCGATAAAACAATCGAACACCCATGCGATCGCCACCAGTCCCATCAGCCACAAACCCCAATTACCCGGCAGTGTCAGGTTGTAGTGAAATTCCAGAATGAACGGAATGAAGTTCTCGCGCTGAAAGCAGCAAGCCCCCCAAACACGCCGGCCCATTTCTTCGCCGCTGACCGGATCCAGGTAAAAGACCTGGTTGGGCTCCTCAAAGGGTTTGCCCGTCGCCGGATCGTTTCTCGCAACTGCCGCCAGCATCGCGGTATGACCGGCCTCTTGTGGATACTCCATGTACCAGACTTGCAGTTTGGGATGCTGCCCCTGCAACGTGTCCACCAGTTCACCTGGCGGCAATGCCGAACCTTTGGCCGTTGCTCCATAAAGGCCGGGATTGAGCCATTCATCCAACTCATGGTTAAACGCCAGAAGGCTGCCCGTGAGTCCCGCCATCATCAGAAACAACGCCGTTGCCAACCCGATGTAGCGATGAAGTAAAACCAGCAATGCGCGCATAAAAATTTCCTGCAAAGACGACAAAGCCAGCGCCTGGAATCAGGAACTGGCTTTGTATGAATCGAGAGGGATCAGAACTGGTAGCTCACCGTCGCACTGACGTTGCGCTCTTCACCCAGGTAGCAGAAGTTCAAACTGGCACACGACGCCACGTACGACTCGTTCGTCAGGTTGTTGGCATTCAGGCGTACATCCACACCCTTCAGTCCAACCTTGCCAAGGTCATAACCCATCGAGGCATCAAACAGCGTGTAGGCGGGCACCTTCATGGTGTTCTCCGCATCTGCCCAGCTGTAGCCGACATAACGAACACCACCACCGAGTCGCAGGCCATCCAGTGCGCCGCTATCGAACTTGTAGTCTGCCCATACCGACGCCATATGACGCGGCGCCTGCGTCGGCGAGTTCCCCTTGTTCTCGATCACGTTGTCCGCAGTACTCAGCGTGCTGACCATCGACTTCGAATACTCGATATCGGTGAAGGTATAGCTGCCCAACAATTTGAGATGGTCGGTCAACTGCATATGCGCCTCCAGCTCCAGGCCCTGGGAGCGCACAGCGCCGACCGCGCGATAGAAGTTTTCCTGCGGCAGTTTGGTCGCCAGGTTTTCCTGGTCGATGCGGAACAGCGAGGCCGTGAACAAATTGTCGGTACCCGGCGGCTGATACTTCAAGCCGACTTCCCACTGGGTGCCGTCGGTAGGTGCAAGGGGATTGCCGGCACTGTCCGAATAGGAGTTCGGGTTGAAGGATTCGGAATAGCTGACGTAGGGCGCGAGACCGTTATCAAACAAGTAGAGCGCTCCGGCCCGGCCGGTCAGTTTGGTACGTTTATCACTGATCTCTGTGCCCAGCGGTCGTCCCGCTTCGGCAATGCGATTTTCATCGGAGGTCTCAACCCAGTCCTGACGCAACCCGAGGGAGAACCGCCACTTGTCCATCTCAATCAGGTCTTGCAGGTAAACGCCGGTCTGCTCGAGCCGGCGCAGATAACTGGTTGGGCTGTAATAGCTGATCTCGGAACTGCCATACACCGGGTTGAACGCATTGATTGGCGCAAGAGAGCCGCTGCTCCAGTCCACGACGGTTTTGCGCCGCTGATAGTCCGCCCCCATCAACACCGTATGCTTGGTCGCGCCGGTAAAAAATTCAGCCTGCAGCATGTTGTCGATGATGAACGCATGCAGCTTTTCGTCACCGCCTGAGTAATAGCGATTCAACTCATTACTGGTGGGCGTAGTCCAGCCATAGGCATATACCTGGTCCAGCCGGACCTTGGAGTCCAGATACCGAAAGTTCTGCCGCGCGGTGAAAACATCATTGAAGCGATGCTCGAACTGATAGCCGAACGACTGTTGATCACGCTTGTACCCATCAATGCCCGGCTCGCCTTCGAAGAAGTGATTGGAGATCCGCTGGCCGTTGCGCTGATGCAGCGCGCCATCTGCCGGCATGCCTCCGTGGTAGCCACCGTCGGGGTCATGCTGCAGGTAAGCCTGGAGTGTGAGGGATGTGTCATCGGTAAAGTCGATGCTCAAGGTGGGTGCCAGCGCGTAGCGTTTTTCCTTGGCATGGTCGAATTGCGTGTCGGACTTGTCTGCAAGCCCGGTCAGTCGGTAAGCAATGCGCTTGTCGTCATCCACCGGGCCGCTGAAGTCGAAACCCATGCCTCGCTGCCCTTGGGAACCTATCGTGGCCTGGACCTGATGGTATGGCTCAAACAATGGCTTCTTGCTGGTCAACGCCACCAGCCCACCCGGCGAGCTGCGCCCGTAGAGCACCGATGACGGTCCTTTGAGGATATCTACGCGCTCGAGGAAATACGGGTCCACCTGCATGGTGCTGTAGGTTCCGCTGTCACCCATGGATTTCAAACCGTCCAGGTAGATGTTATCCACCGAACCGTCGTTGAAACCACGCATCGCCACATAGTCATAGCGGTGAGTGGCGCCATAAGGGTTGGTCAGCACGCCAGGGGTGTAACGCATGGCCTGGGCAACGGTTTGCGAGCCTTGGTCGTCCATCTGCTCGCGGGTCACCACTGAAACCGTCTGAGACGTTTCCAGCAGCGCGGTACTGGTCTTGGTGGCGATCTGGCTGTGGGTCGCGTTGTAGCCTTCCATGCTGCCCAGGGCATTACCCAGGGCGAAGCCTTTGATGTCGGTGGTCGGCAAGGTCAGCGCCTCGCTCTCGGGCTGGACCTGCAACACGAAACTCACGTCGTCCTGCGCCTGCGCCTGCAAGCCTGAGCCGTTGAGCAATTGGCTCAGGCCCTGTTCGGCCGAGTACTCCCCGTGCAGCCCGGGAGACTGGCGGCCCTGAGTCTGCGCAGGCGTGCTGGAAAGGGTGATGCCTGCCTGACGGGCAAACTGATTGAGCACATCGCTCAGCGCGCCTGCCGGGATGTCATAGCGCTGGCTGATACGTTCGACCCCGCTATCAGCCGCGACACCGGCCACTGGCAGCAAGCCGATGCTCATCGTGGTCGACAGCAATGCTGCGCGTACGGCTTTGCCGAGCAAAGGGTAGGAAGAGGGAGAGTTGCTGAAAAAACGCACAGTCATTATCGAGATCCGTAGAGGTCGCTGAAGGCAGATTGAATTGCTTACTGTCTAAGCCGGACTCACGGAAAAAAGCCGCCAAAAATAAATCAGGCACGCCAAAAATAATCAGGCCTGACGCTCCAGGCTCACCCACCAGCGGGTGCGATAGCGCAGGCGCACAGGCAGCGTCTGCGGAAGGATCGCCAATAGTTTCTCGGTGTCCTCCAGGCGAAAAACACCAGACAAGCGCAAATCTGCGATATCGCTCGAGCAGCCCAGATAACCATGGCGATAGCGCCCTACCTCCGCCAGGAAGTCGGCAAGACGCATGTTGCGGGTGACGATCAACCCGTCGGCCCAGGCCCCTGTATCCATATCCGAAGGCGGCGCCAGAGCGGCCGCATTCTGACGCACCAGATAGCTTTCTCCTGCATGCACTTGAGTGAAAAGCCCGTCGGCGGTATGCGGTGAATGAATCGCCACGTTGCCTGACGCGACGCTCAGGCGTGTGCAATCGCTGTCCTGGCGCACCACAAATCGCCCGTCTATTCCTTCGAACAAACCATGGCGGGTGCGAACCAGCAGGGGGGCGGTCGCCGCGGCGCCGCAGGTCACCAGGATTTCCCCACGCACCAATGTGATCAAGCGTTGTTGCGGGTTGAAGTCGAGGTCCACTGCGCTATCGGTATTGAGCTGCAGGCGCGTGCCATCCGGTAGTTGCACGCTACGGCGTTCGCCAGTGGTGGTAGCCAGGTCAGAGGTCCAACGCTGCCAGCCGGTGAGGTCTCGGCTGACCCAGGCCGCCGAACCCATCAACAGCACGCCGGACAATACCTTCAATGCCTGCCGGCGCCCAAGGCGCTGGGCACTGTTCTCCAGCGCCACATGGGCCCCGGGAATCGCCGCCAACTGGCTGCTTAATTCATGCTGCAGTGCCTGCACGCGTTGCCAGGCCAACTCGTGTTCATGATGAGCCTCGCGCCAGTGCTCGCACTGCGCCTTCAGGCGGACATTGGCGCGATTGTTACGCAGACGCAGCATCCAGCTGATGGCCTGCTTGACCACCTGCGGGTCGATTCCTGCGCGCGCTGTGTTATCCATCGAGGTCATGCCTCATACCGCAGCACATAACAGTGATAAAGCGCCTCGGCGACATAGCGCTCCACCGAGCGCAGTGATACACCCATCTGCTGCGCAATCTGCTTGTAAGTCAGGCCGTCGCATTGAGCCAGTAGAAACGCCTTGCGTACCTTGGGCTTGAGTCCGTCCAGAAGCCGGGCGATGGACTCCAGCAATTCCAGAATCAACGCACGTTCTTCAGCACTCGGCGCCAAGGCTTCGGGCAAATGCGCGATGGACTCCAGGTAGGCGCGCTCGATTTCTTCGCGACGCCAATGATCGATCACCAGGCCCCGCGCGATAGTGCGCAGGAAAGCGCGAGGGGCCTTGAGTTCGAAACGTTCGGTTTTTTGCAGCAGCCGCACGAACGTGTCCTGGGCCAGGTCCGCCGCATCCGCTGCGTTACCCAGACGGCTGCGCAGCCAAGTGTTCAGCCAGCCATGATGGTTGCTGTAAAGCGTCTGTACTGCGTACTCGGATGAGGGCATTCACACGGCCTGGCAAAGCGTCACAAATGATAATTAGTCGCATTGTCGACAAGCCTGAAAAATTTTGCAACTCCTGACGTTAGAGCGCTACCACTGGTCGGTTTCTGACATTAAAAGCAGATGCTTCTCACAAATTCCTAAGATTTATCCTGCCTTGGCCGAAAGCCTGACGAGCCATGCGTGCACCGAAATAGAGCAGTCGCAGAGTCTGCCTATACCGTTACATGGAATGTTGCATCCGGCACGCTCACCCCCTTTTGGCAAAAAGAAGTCAATGAAATGAATCTCAAGTTCAGTCATAAAATTCTGTTGGCCGCGTCAGGCGTAGTGGTTCTGGCCTTCGCGTTATTCACGTTCTACAACGACTACTTGCAGCGCAATACCATCCGGCAAAACCTGGAGTCGTCCATTCAGCAATCCGGTGAACTCACCGCCAGTAGCGTGCAGAACTGGCTCAGCGGGCGGGTGCTGGTACTGGAAAGCCTCGCGCAAAACGTGGCCCATCAAGGCAGCTCTGCCGATCTTCCGGGGTTGGTCGACCAGTCGGCATTTACCTCCAACTTCCAGTTCACCTACGTCGGTTCCACCAACGGCGTGTTCACCCAGCGTCCCGACGCCAAAATGCCCGACGGCTACGATCCGCGTCAGCGTCCCTGGTACAAGCAAGCTGTCGCAGCCGACAAGACCATGCTTACACCGCCCTACATGGCTGCGGTAGGCGGGCTGATCGTGACCATCGCGATGCCGGTGAAAAAGAATGGCGAACTGCTTGGCGTGGTCGGCGGTGACCTGAGCCTGCAAACCCTGGTGAAGATCATCAACTCGGTGGATTTCGGCGGCATCGGCCATGCATTCCTGGTCAGCGGTGATGGTCAGGTGATTGTCAGCCCGGACCAGGACCAGGTGATGAAGAACCTCAAGGACATCTATCCCGGCACCAACGTGCGCATCGAGAAGCTCAGCCAGGAAGTGGTCTTGAATGGCCAGGAACGGATTTTGTCCTTCACCCCTATCAGCGGGTTGCCGAATGCCGACTGGTACATCGGCCTGTCGATCGACAAAGACAAAGCCTACGCACCGCTGGGTAAGTTCCGTACCTCGGCATTGATCGCCATGTTCATTGCGGTTGCCGCCATTGCCGTGTTCCTGAGCGTCCTGATCCAGGTCTTGATGCGCCCGCTGACCACCATGGGCCGCGCCATGCAGGACATCGCCCAGGGCGAGGGTGACCTCACCCGCCGCCTGACAGTGGAAAGCAAGGACGAGTTCGGTGACTTGGGCAGTGCCTTCAACCAATTCGTCGAGCGTATTCACGCGTCAATTTCCGAAGTTTCCTCGGCGACGCGCCAGGTGCACGACCTGTCCCAGCGAGTAATGGCCTCGTCCAACGCGTCGATCATCGGTTCCGACGAACAAAGCGCGCGCACCAACAGCGTGGCCGCAGCGATCAACGAACTGGGGGCCGCCACGCAGGAAATCGCGCGCAACGCTGCTGATGCTTCGCAACACGCCAGCGGTGCCAGTGAGCAGGCCGATGATGGGCGCAAGGTGGTTGAGAAAACCATCCTGGCGATGTCGGAGCTTTCGCAAAAAATCAGCCTGTCCTGCACGCAGATTGAAACCCTGAACGCCAGCACCGACAACATCGGCCACATCCTGGACGTGATCAAAGGCATCTCCCAGCAAACCAACCTGTTGGCCCTCAACGCCGCGATTGAAGCTGCACGTGCCGGTGAGGCCGGGCGTGGGTTTGCCGTGGTGGCGGATGAAGTACGCAACCTGGCGCACCGCACCCAGGAGTCGGCAGAAGAGATCCACAAAATGATCACCTCGCTGCAGATTGGCTCGCGTGAGGCCGTGACCACGATGAACGCCAGCCAGACCTCGAGTGAAGAAAGCGTCGAGGTCGCCAACCAGGCCGGTGAACGCCTGGTCAGCGTGACGCAGCGGATCGTCGAGATCGACGGGATGAACCAGTCGGTAGCGGCCGCCACCGAGGAACAGACCGCCGTGGTGGAAACCCTCAACGTCGACATCAACCAGATCAACCTGCTGAACCAGCAGGGCGTGGCCAACCTCAACGAAACCTTGAAGGATTGCGACGCCTTGTCTCAACAGGCCAACCGCCTGAAGCAGTTGGTCGACAGTTTCAAAATCTGATCGATGAACACACAGGAGCGAGCCTGCTCGCTCCTGTCTCCTTTAGCCAAACATCGCTCGCACATTCGCCAGCGCACCGTCGGCGAATGCCTGCACAAACGGCTCAAATCCCTCCGCGCCAGGTTCAACCGGCTCGGCGATGATCGTCCAGGTCACCCGTGAGGATCCTGCTCCCAACGGTTCGACATCCATGGCGGCCCACAACCGTGCTACGCCCAAGGTGTTGTAGATCGTGGTCCAGGTCATGCGCATGGCCTGCTCGTCGCGGCTGTTGAGTTGCTCCACCACCAGGTGTCCATCGTGGAAGAACTTCTTGCGCAGCGATCCCGCGCCCGCACCAGTGATTTCGATGTGGGACAAGGCGGGGATGAATCGATCAAATCCGCCAAAGTCACCGACCACCGCCCACGCACCGGCGGCATCACAGGCAACCACAACTGAGGACACCACAGGTTTGGCGCAAGGGTTGCGAATCAACGTATCGGGTTTCATAAGGTCTTCCTTCAATTGAGAGCCTGGTCACAGGAAACCGGTGCTGCGCAGGTACTCGCAGCCCTTGCGTAACAGCGCCGGATTTTTTTCGGGGTAGCGTCCGCCCATCTGCTCGACGCCGCGTCGTGCGTTGTCATGGCGGATCATCGAGGTATCGCCGATGTCCTCGCCCACCCCATTGAGGTAGAAGCCCAGTACGCCGAACAGCGCATTGCGGCTGTCCACTGTGTGCAGGTGACGTTGCCAGTGAGCCACGCTCACCAGCTCGAATGCGTGGCCTGCCTGGCGAAAGGCGTCGACGTAGGTTTCCCAGCTCAGGGGCTGCGGGTTATGCAGGTTGAACACCGTCCCTCCAGCACGGCAGCGGCTGCTGTGGAACGCAATAAACCGGGCGAGAAAGTCCACCGGCATCAAGTCGAAATTCAACTCAAGGTGCGGCACCAGGCCCAGTTGGAGTGAACCTTTGAGCATCAACATCAGGCGATTCTTCTGTGGCTCGCAGACTCCGCTGCGGCTGTTGAAGCTGATGTTCCCCGGGCGATGGATATTGACCCAGGCACCTTGCGCTGCGGCGCGTCCCAGCAAGCGTTCGGCAACCCATTTGGACAGGTTGTAGCCATTCTGGATGTAGAGCGGCGGGGTGGCCGCGGCGGGGTTTTCGAGTACCTGGCCATGTGCGTCGATAGTGCTGGCGGCCGACAGCGTCGAGATAAAATTGAAGACCTTCTTGCACCGGGTTTCACACAGGCGCAGGCATTCCAGCACCGGTTCGACGTTGTCCTTGGCCAGGGTGGCGTAATCCATCACATGATTGACGTGGGCGGCGTTGTGCACCAACACGCCGAACTCCCCGGCGAGGTAGTCATACACCTCACTCGACAGGCCAAGACGCGGCTGGCTGATGTCGGCGGCATACACCTGCACCCGGCTCAGGTCCAGGTGTTCCAGACGGTACTCTCGCAGGGCCTCGGCAAACCTCGCGGTCGCCGAATGTCCGGGCCGTTCGCGCACCAGGCACGCCACTTCAAGTGCACCCTCGGCCAACAGTGCCTCGACGATATGCACCCCGAGAAAACTGTTGGCCCCGGTCACGATCACCCGGCGACGTTCGCCCGCCTGTTCAGCCGGCAATGTCTGCACATGCAGCTCACGCAGCGCATCCCGGGTAGCCTGGCCGGTCGGTGCTTCGGGTGGTGCGTCGTCCCCCATCAGCGTAGCGAGGGTACGAACCGTGGGGGTTTCAAAAAACCGGCTTAGGGAGAGGCTGCGCCCGAACTGCTCGCGGATACGCAGCAGCATCGTCGACAGCAGGATGGAATGGCCGCCAAGATTGAAGAAGCTCTCGTCGGCCGACAGCTGCGTGACCGGCATGCCCAGCAACTCGCTCCACAGGTTGAGCAACTGCACTTGCATGGGCGTGTGCGGTTCGCCGTGAATGATGGCCGGCAGCGTTGGAGTCGGTAACGCCAGCAATGCCTGGCGGTCGACCTTTCCGTTGGGGGTGCACGGCATGCTCGCAAGTTCCGTGCACAGGGTTGGCCGCAAATAGTCCGGCAGTGTTTGCCGGGCATGCTGCGTCAGTGCAGGCAGGGCGTCTTGTGTTTCGGGCTGAGCAACAAAAGCCAGGATTCGCCGCTCACGGTCAATCACCACCGCCACTTGGCGAAACAGCTGACTGCTGCGCAGGCAATGTTCGATCTCTTGCGGTTCGACCCGGAACCCACGGATCTTCACCTGCTGATCCCGGCGCCCGACCAACTCGATGCCGGCAGCGGTCCACTTCGCCAGGTCGCCTGTGCGGTAGGCCCGCAAGGTCTGGCCGTCGGGCAACTCCAGGGGGACGAAATGCTCGGCGGTCTGACGCGGCTGGTTGAGGTAACCCAGGCTGACGCCGGGACCGACGATGTACAGTTCGCCCAACACCTGCTCATCCACCGGTTGCAGGTGCTCGTCGAGGATCAGTACCTGGCTGTTGGCGATGGGCGTGCCGAGGTTGCGATTGCTGTCGCCCGGCTGCAACGTGTGGCTGGTCACCAGCACGGTGGCTTCGGTGGGCCCGTAGAAATTGTGCAGGCGACACTGGCCTGCCAACTGCTCGATGACATAGGGCTCGCACACGTCGCCTCCGGTCATCAGGTGCGCCAGGCCCAGGGGTTGATCCAGCGGCAGGATGCTCAGCAGCGCCGGCGGCAGGAAGGCGTGGGTGACGCGCTGTTGTCGGATCAACTCCACCAGTTGCTGCGGGTCGCGTCGCTGGTCCTCACTGGGCACGATCAGCTCGGCGCCCGCGATCAGGCTCGGGAAGATATCGATCAGGGACGAGTCAAAACTCAAGGGCGAAAACTGCAAGACCCGGCTGTGTTCGCTCAGCTGCACATGACCCCCGAACCAGGCGCTGAAATGGGCCAGGTTGTGCTGGCTGAGCAGCACGCCCTTGGGGTGGCCGGTAGTGCCCGAGGTGTGGAACACCATGCAAGGGTCGTCCATGGCGGGGCGCTGGCGCATTGGCAGCGAGGTGTCGGGAGTGTCGACGGCACTCACATCCAATGCACAAAACCCGTCCCGCAGTGGATGTTTGCCATCATCCAGCAGCACCGAGACGCCGGCGTTTTCCAGCATCGCTTGCTGGCGTTGCAGCGGGTGGCCCGGCTCCAGGGGCAGGTACACCGCAGCGCAGGCGAGTACCGCGAGAATGCTGGCGTACAGCTCCAGGGATTTGTCCAGGCAGACGCCGATTACCGGCGGTGTGTCGTGGGGCCCAAGCAGAAGTCGCAGACGGTGCTGGATAGCCAGGCTCTGGCGATGCAACTGCCGGTAAGTCAGCCCGCTGCCGGCGATGTTCAACGCCGGCCGGTCGGCGAAGGTTTGCAGACTGTTTTCCAATCGTTCGATCAGGGGTACCTGGGCTTGCTGCTGCAGAACCAAATCGGCCGTCAGGTTAAAACGATGCAGGTACGCCAGGGATGCAAGCGCTTGCAGGCCGTGTTCCGGATCATCAGAGGCGACGGCCGCCTGCGAGAAATAGCCCGGGTCCCGGGAGAACCCACTCACCTGTTGGGCTACCCACTCCACCAGGCGGCTTACTGCGTGTTGACGCAGCCGTTGACCATTGCCACAGGCTTCTCCGGCAACCTCCAGGGTTGTCAGGAGTCGCCGTGAGTGGGCGTAACACCTGAGCTGCAGGGCCGGCAATCCACAGTCGGTCAACGCTCCCATACCCACGCGCAGGCTCATCAAGGCTGTGCACGTCACGCCGGGCGGAACCTCCTCGCTACCGTCATCAATCAGCAGGTCTACTAGGTGGGTGACATCCTGTGCTCGCACCACCCCATGACCGTATTGCGCCAATGTCTCACCCAGTTCATTCAGCGCCGCGCTGAAGCCCGCCAGCCCAATCTTCAGGTGCCTCATGGGTGCCCTCCTGGCGCCGCAAGAAAGGCATCCAGCGCCCCAATCACACTCGGCGTTTGCAGCAGGCCGCTGTGGTTCAGGAAGCCCATGATATTGCCGATCAACGGGTGCTGGCGGGTAATGGGAAAGCCCATCGCCTGCACTTCAGTGCGCAGCGCAGAGCGCGTGCCGTCACTGACATCCAGGTGCTCGATCAAGTGCAGGTCGAAGTTTTTCTGCAGGTCGTGGGTCAGGTAATGCTGGAGAAAAACCGGCAGGATCCGGGCGATACAGTCGCGGTCCGCGGCGTCTGCAGACTGCCAATAAATACGCACCAGGCGCGTCCAGAAAAGCGCGTGGCGACCCTCGTCAAACAAGTGGTCGGCCATCAACCCACGGATGGACTGCTTGACACTGTCGTCCTTGGAAAACGCTGCCACGTCATGGGTCACGGTGTTCTCGGCGATGGCCACGGCAATCAGTTCCACGGCATCGCGCAGGTGTTCGGGCGCCAGCGCCAGTGCGGCAGGCAAGGCGCGGCTCAGCTCGATTTGCGCGGGTAGTTCAAGGGGTGGGATCCCGGTCATCTCGATGGTCTGTTGCATGAAATCGAGGGCGACGAGGGCGTGGTAATCCTCGTCCACCACCACGGTCATGGCGTCGTAGCGACAGGCAAGCGGGAAGGGCACCGAAAAGCGATTCTTGGCGATGCTGCGTGCGGTCTTGTCGACGATCTCGGTTTCAAAGATCACCACGTCGTTGATGAACTTGTAGAACGTCTGCAGCAAGACAAAATCACGGCACTGCGGGCATCGGTCGATAAAGGTTGCGCTCAGCACCAGGGGCTGTCGGCTCAGGGGGTAGATCAGTTTCTGATCGTTTTCCAGCCGCCGCCGCGGGCGTGTGCGGATGGTCGCGCGGCGCTCCCAGTCGTCGGCAAATGAGCGGTAGTCGGCAGGGTTCATGCGCTCATCTCCGGCAGGCACCTATGCAACCCATCCCATAAGGCCAGGCGGCTTTCCACGGCGCCGAGGGCGCAACTGTCGGCTTGCTGCTCGCGGCTTGGGTCGCCGAGGGTAAGGCGTTGCAGCAATTGAGTTGCCGCCGGGCCATGCTCCTGGGCGTCGATCTCCATGTGGCGCTTGAGGTAGTAGCAGAAGGTGGGCGCCTGGCGATGGAGCACCTCGCACTCCTCCAGGATGCGCTTGAACATCGCCGGGATGACGCTCTCGCGCCCGTGGAGAAAGGCTGCCGCCACGCAGTGCGTCGGGGCGTCCAGGGCAACCTGCAGGGTACTTCTGACGAACCGGGCCACGGACGGGTGGATATCGATTTTTTGCAGGGCCGTTTCTGCATCGTTGCCGTCACGCTGCAGGCTGACGAACCGCTCGATGTTCGCCGTGCTCGCGCCGACTTCACGCATGGCTTCCAGGTACAACTCGAAGTGGCTGCCGTGCCCATGGCCGGGATACGCGTCCGACTCTTCGCCCAATACGATCTCATTGATCAGGCGAGCCGCTTGCGGGTCCGTTGGCGGTAACCAGGGCAGGCGCATACCGGTGAGGTCATGTTGCAGGCGTTTGGTGAGTGTCATGAAGTCCCACACCGCGAATACGTGGTTTTCCATAAAGTACTGCAACTTTGGAAGAGTGTTTATTTGTTTGAATATTGGATGGATATGTAACTTCTGCTTTTTTTGTTTAAGCAGGTGTGAGTGCTGGAACATGTTGATGCCTATAGGTCGTTGTCTCTTCCCTGATAAAAGCGTTGTGCTTTAGCGACAAATAAACATTGGTTTTCACGGATGCGCGGGTGCCTTGATAACAGGCAGCCCTGTACGAGGCTGACACTGTTACTGGCAAGCAGCATGCTGTGACAAAATACCAAGGCTTTATTTAAAGGAACGCCACGCGCAGTGACGCACCGAGCATGGATTCACGCTGTCGATTGGGAGAATTGGAGTGTTGGTAATAATCTGATTAAGTATTCAGGTGTTTTTAGTTTTATAAGTTTTTCGAGTTGGAATATTGCGGTAGTTGGATCGCTCTGCGGAGTGTGTGAAGTTTTCTTTGGGCTTAATGGTTTAACGGGAGTAATGGTGGTGCACTGGCCTCCGTCGGCCAGCGTCACTTCGCAGCGCTTTGTGGTCGAGGGAGGCGTTTCAGTTCCACGCGGAATTTACAGCGCAGCGTTCTGTTCAGTCTCTTCAAGAGTTTTGAGGTAACCCGTAATCACCTCCATGCCGCGGGTAAGGTGGTTACGCAGGGTCAGGATGCTTTCGTCGACCTTCTTTTGCGCCACGAGGTCGAGCAGTTCGCGGTGATCTTCCTGGGACGTCTTGCCCAGGCCCATGGCCTCGAGGTTGAAGCGCAGGAAACGTTCCTCTTCGTTCAAGCCGTGTTCAACCAGCTTGAGCAACCGCTGATTGCCCGCCTTGCCATACAGCGCCATGTGGAACAGGCGGTTGAGGCGGCCGATTTCGGTGTAGTCGCTTTCCCGTTCCAGCGCGTCGATAAAGGCGCCAGCCTGGGCGATGTCATCGGGCGTGAGCAGGGGAATCGACAAGCGCAGCGCTTCGGATTCGAGGAGTATGCGCAGGGCGTAGGTTTCCGCCGAGTGGTCCTCGATCAGTGGCGCCACCACCGCGCCTTTGTGGGTGACCACATGCAGCAGCGATTGGGCTTCCAGTTGACGCAATGCCTCGCGCACCGGCATCCGGCTGACCCCGAACAAGCTGGCCAGCTCCTGTTGACGCATGGCGGTGCCACAGGGCAAGCGGCCATCCAGGATGGCGTTGCGCAATGTTTCTTCAATCACGGAGCGGGCGAGATGGGCGGGGATAGGCCCGCTGATCTGGATGCTGCTCAAAGGGTTCGGCTTCTGCGTCACGACTACGCTATCCTCCTTTTCAAGGTGAGGTGGCTAATTGGATCCAATGCACACTAGAGATTGTCCACAAGCTTGTCAAACGGGCAAGGTTTCGGCTTGTAAGCGACTCAACAGCGTGTTCTTCGGGCCCACAGCTCCCATTTGTCAGGTCTTACAGGCTAAAGGTCCGTCGTGCACATTTTATTCCCGGGAGTCAGGCCAACAGCGGTATTGCTGCATATCGATATTCACTAACGGTATTTAAAATGCGGTTCTTATGACTATAAAGTCACTCTCCTGACTGCACGGGAGTGAACTCATGTCTGCCACCTCTACTGTTCCAACAGCGACCGACACCACACAAACCTTCGAGATCCGTCCATTTCCCGGCAGCGTCGGCGCCGAAATCATAGGCCTGGACCTGGCCCGTCCGGTCAGCGACCAGGACTTCGCACGCATTCACCGCGCGCATCTGGACCATCACGTCGTGGTCTTCCGCGACCAACGTATCACCCCCGAGCAACAGATCGCCTTCAGCCGCCGTTTCGGCGTGCTGCAAATCCATGTGCTCAAACAATTCCTGCTGGCCAACCACCCGGAAATCCTGATCGTCTCCAACATCATCGAAAACGGCCAATCCATCGGCCTGGGAGACGCCGGCAAGTTCTGGCACTCGGACCTCTCCTATAAGGAGCTACCGAGCCTGGGCTCGATGCTCCATGCCCAGGAGCTGCCGTCCGAGGGTGGCGACACGTTGTTCGCCGACATGCATAAAGCCTGGGACAACCTGCCCGAGTCCCTGCGCAAGGCCGTTGAAGGCCGCAGCGCCGCGCACTCCTACACCGCACGCTACAGCGAAACCAAATTCGAAGGCAATTGGCGCCCGACCCTCACGCCCGAGCAACTCGCTCAAGTGGCGGAAGTGGTACACCCGATTGTGCGCACCCACCCGGAAAACGGCCGCAAGGCGCTGTTCGTCAGCGAGGGCTTCACCACCCGTATCGTCGGCCTGCCGGAAGATGAAAGCCGCGACCTGCTGGCCCAGCTGTACGCCCACAGCGTGCTGCCGGAAAACATCTACCGCCATCAGTGGCAGCCCCACGACATGGTGTTCTGGGACAACCGCTCGCTGATCCACCTGGCGGCTGGCTGCCCCAGCCACCTGCGGCGCAAGCTGTACCGCACCACCATCCAGGGCGACGCGCCTTTCTGACCCGGAGCATGACCATGTCCAAGAAAACCCCATTTGCGCGCCTGGCCGCGACGGTTGGCCTGGGCGTCAGCCTGCTGGCCGGCAGTCTTGTGGCGCCTGCCGCCGCCCAGGCCGAAGGCGAAATTCGCATCGCCGAGCAGTTTGGCATCGTCTACCTGTTGCTCAACGTGGTGCGCGACCAGAACCTGATCGAAAAATACGGCAAGCAGGAAGGCATCGACATCAAGGTCGACTGGACGCAACTGTCCGGCGGCGCAGCCGTCAATGATGCGCTGCTCTCCGGTTCCATCGACATCGCCGGGGCCGGCGTTGGCCCGCTGCTGACTATCTGGGACCGCACCCATGGCAAGCAGAACGTGAAAGCCGTCGCCTCCCTGGGCAACTTCCCCTACTACCTGGTGAGCAACAATCCCAAGGTCAAGACCATTGCCGACTTCACCGAAAAAGACCGCATTGCCGTACCGGCAGTGGGCGTGTCCGTGCAGTCGCGTTTCCTGCAATACGCTGCCGCCAAGCAATGGGGCGACAAGGAATTCAATCGCCTCGACAAGTACACCGTTGCCGTCCCGCACCCGGATGCCACGGCTGCGCTGATTACCGGTGGCACCGAGCTGACCGGGCACTTCTCCAACCCGCCGTTCCAGGAGCAGGCCCTGACCAACCCGAACGTGCATGTGGTGCTCAACTCCTATGACATCCTCGGGCCTAACTCGCCGACCGTGCTGTTCGCCACCGAGAAATTCCGCAACGACAACCCGAAAACCTACAAGGCGTTCGTCGAGGCACTGACCGAAGCGGCGCAGTTCGCCCAGAACGACAAAGGTGCCGCAGCCGATACCTACATCCGCGTGACCAAGGCCAAGATCGACCGCGCCGAGCTGCTGAAAATCATCGAAAACCCGCAGTTCGAATTCAGCGTCACACCGAAAAACACCTACCCGCTGGCGGAATTCCTCTACCGCGTCGGCGCGATCAAAAACAAACCCGAATCGTGGAAGGATTACTTCTTCCAGGACGCCAAGCCGCTGCAAGGGAGCTGACATGAACGCGCCCTTGCAAGGCCACACGGCCAGCAACCCGACCACCACCGAAGCACTGCTTTCGGTGGATAAAGTCAGCCTTGAATACCGCACGCCCGAACGGGTGGTGCGGGCCACTCACCAAGTCAGCTTCGCGATCGATCCGGCAGACCGCTTTGTATTGCTGGGGCCTTCGGGCTGCGGCAAATCCACACTGTTGAAATCCATCGCCGGCTTTATCAAGCCGTGTGAGGGCGAGATCCGTCTGCTCGGGCAAAAAGTCGAGCAGCCAGGGCCGGACCGTATCGTGGTGTTCCAGGAGTTCGACCAACTGCCGCCGTGGAAAACCGTCAAGCAGAACGTCATGTTCCCGCTGCTGGCGTCCAAAACCCTCAAGCGTCGCGAGGCCGAAGAGCGGGCGCTGTACTACCTGGAAAAAGTCGGCCTTACGGCCTTTGCCGACGCCTACCCGCACACCCTGTCCGGCGGCATGAAAGCCCGCGTGGCAATCGCCCGGGCGTTGGCCATGCAGCCGAAAATCCTGCTGATGGATGAACCCTTCGCCGCCCTCGACGCCCTGACCCGGCGCAAGATGCAGGAAGAACTATTGCTGCTCTGGGAAGAGGTGCGTTTCACCCTGCTGTTCGTCACCCACTCCATCGAGGAAGCGCTGGTGGTGGGCAACCGCATCCTGTTGCTGTCGCCGCACCCGGGACGGGTGCGGGCGGAAATCCACAGCCATCAATACGACCTGCACAGCCTCGGCGGTGTGGAGTTCCAGGCTTCGGCGCGGCGCATTCATCGGCTGTTGTTTGATGAAGCGCCCGAGGCGGAAACCGAACTGGGTTTCGCCGATATCCGCATCGCTTATTGAAGGGTTTGCACCATGCGCCAGGAATATGAAATCACTCTCGAACCGTTGCCCGGTGTTCGCGTAGAGCGCGAGTTGCCGTGGCGCCAGCGCCTGTGGCAACAAGGCTGGCTGCGTAAAAGCCTGATCCTGATCGTGCTTGCGATCCTCTGGGAAGCGGCTGCCCGTTATCAGAACAATGACCTGCTGCTGCCGAGCTTCCTGCAGACACTGAGCGCGTTCTACGACGGCATGGCCAGTGGCGAGTTGTTGAGCAAGGTCAGTATCTCGCTGGTGGTGCTGATCAAGGGTTACCTGATCGGCATTGTGCTGGCGTTTGCCCTGACCACGCTTGCGGTGTCGACCCAACTGGGGCGTGACCTGCTGAGCACCCTGACCTCGATGTTCAACCCGTTGCCGGCGATTGCCCTGCTGCCGCTGGCGCTGTTGTGGTTTGGCCTGGGGCAGAACAGCCTGATCTTCGTGCTGGTGCATTCAGTGTTGTGGGCGCTGGCGCTCAACACCTATTCAGGGTTCCTCGGCGTCTCCGAAACCCTGCGCATGGCCGGTCGAAATTATGGCCTCAAGGGTATGCGCTTCGTGTTGTTCATCCTGATCCCGGCTGCGCTGCCGTCGATTCTCGCCGGGCTGAAAATCGGCTGGGCGTTCGCCTGGCGCACGCTGATCGCTGCCGAATTGGTGTTCGGTGCTACCAGCGGCAAAGGCGGTTTGGGTTGGTACATCTTCCAGAACCGCAACGAGCTGTACACCGACAAAGTGTTTGCCGGCCTGGCGGTGGTGATCCTGATCGGGCTGCTGGTGGAGAACCTGGTGTTCGACACCCTGGAGCGGGTCACCGTGAAGCGCTGGGGCATGCAACGCTGACTGAAACACCAACCCGGACTGAAACACCAACCCTGTGGCGAGGGAGCAAGCTCCCTCGCCACAGTCTGCTACGATTGCGCCAAGTTCACTCCCAACCCATCACGAGTGCTTGGCATGCAATTACCGGACATGAACCTGCTGGTCGCCCTCGACGCCTTGCTCGACGAGGGCAGTGTGGTGGGCGCCGCGCGGCGGATGAACCTGAGCCCGGCCGCCATGAGTCGCACCCTCACGCGTATCCGCGAGGCAGTGGGCGATCCGATCCTGGTGCGCGCCGGTCGCGGCCTGGTACCGACGCCCAAGGCCCTGGAGCTACAGGGCCAGGTGCGCAGCGTGGTGGAGCAGGCGGCGCTGCTGTTCCGCTCGGCGGACGAAGTGGACCTGCGCACCCTGCGCCGGCGCTTCAGCGTGCGGGCCAATGACTTTTTTGTCGGAGTGTATGGCGGTCGGCTGTTCGACACCATGGAACGCATGGCACCGCTGTGCGAACTGCGCTTCGTGCCGGAAGGCGACACCGATGACGAGGCCCTGCGTGAAGGCCGTCTCGACCTGCGGGTGGGCAACACCATGCCGATCACTCCGGAAGTGAAGGTGCAGAACCTGTTCACCACCACCTTCGTCGGCCTGGCACGGGAAGGGCACCCGTTGTTCGATGGAGAAATCACCGCCGAACGGTTTGCCAGCTATTCGCATATCAGCATCTCCCGCCGCGGCATTGCCCGGGGGCCCATCGACACCGCCCTCAACGCCCAGGGCCTGGAACGCCGAGTCGCGATGATCGCGCCGGGGTTTCACGGCGCGATGTTCATGCTGCCGGACTCCGACCTGATCCTGCCGGTGCCCAAGGAAGCGCTCTACAGCGCCAATCGCCTGAAGCTGCCGTTGCGAGCCTTCACCCTGCCGATCTCCCTGCCGACCCTGGTGCTGACCCAGGCCTGGCACCCGCGCTTCGACAAAGACCCGGCCCATAAGTGGCTGCGCGAGACCATGCGCGAATGCTGCGAGGCGACGTGGCGGGAAGCGCAGCCCAAGTGAGTCGGAATTGAGCCCGGTCAATGTGGGAGCTGGCTTGCCTGCGATGCGGGCGACACGGTTTTTCAGGCATAGCGAGGTGATGCAATCGCGGGCAAGCCCGGCTCCCACAGAGATCGCCTACATTTTGATCATTGCGTCTGGTGCACTTATAAGCTTCCGATAAGTCACTTTTTGTCATGTCTAAGCCTTATTAAACTGCTCGGGTATTTCCTATTCCGAGTTGTAGTTCATGACGTCCCTCGCTGCTCCCGCACCCCTGGCCGCAGCCAAACCGACCGCCATTACCCCGCCCGTTTTCGGCCCGCGCATCATCATCGGCCTGGTGGGCGTATTGCTTGCGGTACTGGTGTCCGGCCTCAACGAGATGGTGACCAAAGTCGCTCTCGCCGATATTCGCGGTGCGATGTACATCGGCTTCGACGAAGGCACCTGGCTGGTGGCTGCCTACACCGCCACCTCTGTCTCGGCGATGGCCTTTGCACCCTGGTGTTCGGTGACGTTCTCTCTGCGCCGTTTCACCCTCTGCGCCATCGGCCTGTTCACCATACTTGGCGTGCTGTGCCCGTTCGCACCGAACTACGAAAGCCTGCTGATCCTGCGCACCGTGCAAGGCCTGGCCGGTGGCGCCTTGCCGCCGATGCTGATGACCGTGGCCCTGCGGTTCCTGCCGGCCAACGTCAAGCTGTACGGCCTCGCCGGCTATGCCCTCACGGCCACTTTCGGCCCTAGCCTCGGCACACCGCTGGCGGCCATGTGGACCGAATACGTCGGCTGGCAATGGGCGTTCTGGCAGATTGTCGGGCCGTGCCTGCTGGCCATGGCGGCCGTGGCCTACGGCTTGCCCCAGGACCCGCTGCGCCTGGAGCGCTTCAAGCAGTTCAACTGGCGCGGCCTGCTGTTGGGCTTCCCGGCGATCTGCATGCTGGTGATCGGCCTGTTGCAGGGCAATCGGCTGGACTGGTTCGAGTCGCCGCTGATTACCTCATTGTTGATCGGCGGCCTGGTGTTGCTGGTGCTGTTCATGATCAACGAGTGGTCGCACCCGATGCCGTTTTTCAAGTTGCAGATGCTTGGGCTACGCAACCTGTCGTTCGCGCTGATTGTGCTCGCCGGGGTGCTGATCGTGCTGCTGGCGGTGACCATCATTCCGTCCAGCTACCTGGCCCAGGTCCAAGGCTACCGCCCGCTGCAAACTGCACCGGTGATGCTGATCATGGCGCTGCCGCAGTTGATCGCGCTGCCGTTGGTGGCGGCGTTGTGCAACTTGCGCTGGGTCGATTGCCGCTGGGTATTGGGCATTGGCTTGAGCATGTTGATCCTGTCCTGCGTGGGCGGGGCGCAACTCACGTCGGCATGGATTCGCGATGATTTCTACGTGCTGCAACTGCTGCAGATCTTCGGGCAACCGATGGCGGTGTTGCCGCTGCTGATGCTCTCCACCGGCAGCATCACGCCCCAGGACGGGCCTTTCGCCTCGGCGTGGTTCAACACCGTGAAAGGCCTGGCTGCCGTGGTCGCCACCGGCGTGCTCGATGCCCTGACCACACACCGCCTGCATTTCCACTCGACCATGCTGGTGGACAGCCTGGGCAACTCGCCCCTGGCCGACAGCGATGCCGCCGGCCTTGCCCATCGGCTGCACGAGCAGGCCGTGGTGCTCACCTCTTCGGATCTCTACTACGTCATGGCCGGTGTCGCGGCGGCGTTGATCCTGCTGATTTTCTGGATGCCGACGCGGATTTATCCGCCCCGCGCGCCGACTTGATTGCTCACTGAGCCAAAGGGATTGTTATGAAAAGCAAAGACAAAATCGCTGTAACCGTCATCACCGTGTTTGCCGTAGGTGTGCTGGTTTACCTGCTGGCGCCGGGTGTGTTCGGCAGCAAACGCCAGAGCACCAACGACGCCTTCGTCGCCGCTGACTACACCCTGGTGGCGCCGCGTGTGGCCGGCTTCATCAAGGAAGTGCTGGTGGAAGACAACCAGCGGGTCAAGGCCGGGCAGTTGCTGGCGCTGATCGATGACCGTGACTTCCGCGCCGCTGCCCAGGCGGCCGATGCCGATACGCTGGTGGCCCAGGCGCAGCTGAAAAATGCCACGGCAACCCTGGAGCGCCAAAGCTCGGTGATCGCCCAGGCCCAGGCGACTGTGGCGGCGGATCGCGCCGAAGTGGCGTTTGCCGAACACGAACTGAACCGCTACAACCACCTCGCGGGTGTAGGCGCCGGCACCGTACAGAACGCCCAGCAAGCCAAGACGCGTATTGACCAGGCCACCGCGCGCCTGGCGAATGCCACGGCGGTGCTGGCCGCTGAACGCAAGCAGGTGGAAATCCTCAGCGCCCAGCGTGATGCGGCAGAGGGCGGCCTGAAACGTGCCCAGGCCGCACTGGAAATGGCCAGCTATCAGCTGTCGTACACCCGCATCGTCGCGCCGGTGGACGGCATGGTCGGCGAGCGCGCGGTGCGGGTCGGCGCCTATGTGACGCCGGGCAGCAAGATCCTCGCCGTGGTACCGCTGGCCGAGGCCTACGTGGTGGCCAACTTCCAGGAGACCCAGTTGTCCCACATGCACGCTGGCCAAACGGTGGACGTGAAGGTCGACAGCCTCGACGGCGAAGTGCTCAAGGGCCACCTCGAAAGCCTGGCGCCAGCTACCGGCGTGACATTTGCCTCGGTCAAACCCGACAACGCCACCGGCAACTTCACCAAGGTGGTGCAGCGTATTCCGGTAAAAATCATCCTGGAGCCCGGCCAGGCGTTGACCGAGCGCCTGCGGGTCGGCATGTCGGTGGAAGCCAGCGTCGACACCCACGCCGCCGCCCAGCAACGTGAGGTGGCGCAGCAATGAGACGCCTTGCCTGGTTAACCTTGAGCCTGCTCACCCTGAGTGCCTGCACCGTCGGCCCGGACTTCCAGCGCCCGCTGAATCCCGTCGGCCAATGGACCGAGCCCCATGGCCGGCAAGCCGCCAGCCACGCGGTCAACGACCCGCTGGAAGAGCGCTGGTGGGAAGTGTTCCACGACGCGCAGCTCACCGCGCTCACCCGTCGCGCGCTGACCGATAACCTTGACCTGAAACTCGCCAGCAGCCGCCTGCAACAAAGCCGCGCCGCGCGCCAGGTGATCACCGCCGAGCGCTACCCGACCGTCAACGCCACCGGCGATTACCTGCGTCAGCGCAACAGCGCCGATGGCTTGAGCGATGCCTCGGGCAAGAACGGCCGCTCGGCGTTCAACCAGTGGGACATGGGTTTCTCCGCCGCCTGGGAGCTGGACTTCTGGGGCCGCGTAAAACGCGAAACCGAAGCCGCCGACGCCACCCTGCAAGTCGCCGAAAACGACCGCCGCGCGGTGCTGTTGTCGGTGCTGGCGGAAACCGCCCAGGACTACATCCAACTGCGCGGCGTGCAAAACACCCGCGCCGTCACCGAGCAAAACCTCGAGGTGGCGCGCCACAGCCTGAAGCTCTCGCAACTGCGCCTGGCCGACGGTGTCGCCACTGACCTGGACGTAGCCGAAGCCGCTGCTCAAGTGGCCGCCATCGAGGCGCGCCTGCCGGATTTGCAGCAACGCCAGGACCAGTTGATCAACGCCCTGAGCCTGCTGATGGGTGAACCGCCACAAGCCTTGTACGCCAAATTGTCCAAGGACGCTGCGGTGCCGCAAACCCAACGCCAGGTCGCCATCGGCCTGCCGTCGCAACTGGCCGAGCGCCGCCCGGATATCCGCCAGGCCGAAGCTCGCTTGCATGCGGCCACCGCCTCCATTGGTGTGGCCAAGGGCGACTTCTACCCGCGCATCACCCTGTCTGGCAGCGTGGGCTCCCAGGCGTTGCAACTGGCGGATTTCGGCTCGTGGAGTTCGCGTGCATTCGCCTTCGGCCCGCAACTGAGCTTGCCGATCTTCAACGGTGGCCGGTTGCAAGGCATGCTCGATCTGCGCGAAGCCCAGCAACAGGAAGCGGCCCTGGCCTACCAGCAGACCGTGCTGCGGGCCTGGCATGAAATCGATGATCAACTGACCCGCTACAACGCCAGCCAACTGCGGCGCGACAGCCTTGCCGAAGCCGTGCGGCAGAACCAGATCGCCCTTGCCACGGCGCAGCATCAATACGTCGAAGGCGTGGTGGATTTCGTCAACGTACTGACCGTGCAAAGTGCGTTGCTGGCGACCCAGGAGCAGTGGGTGGAAAGCTCCACCGGCGTGTCCCTGGCCATGGTCGGGTTGTACAAGGCATTGGGTGGGGGCTGGGAGTCGGTGTATCCGGAACAGACGGCAGGGCGTTAATACCAGTGCCCACAGTCCAGGGACTGTGGGCATTCAAGGATTCTGCAAAAACACCACATACCCTCGAAACCACTCACTGCCCTTCAAATACCCCGGCTCCTCCCACTCTCCACCCTGAATCAACCCAATCTTGAACGGCACCCCCAACCGGTTCATCCGTGGCAGATAGGCCGCGTAGTCCGGAATGCTGTGGCGCCCCTGGTAGGTCTGCACCACCACTTCATCAATCACGCCCTTGAGTTGTGCGATGGCGGCCGGGTCGGCGTTGCTGCTCCAGTCCATCAGCCCGGTGATGCTCAGGCGTAGGTCCTTGGGCAAGCGTTGGCGCAGGTCGCGCAGGAAATCCGCGTATTCGTCGAGGTATTGCGTGCGCGCATCGAAGTCGATCTGGATGCCCACCACCGGGTTGCCCGCATCCCGCCAGCGTTGCACCTGGCCGAGCATCTGGCTGTACACCGACTCGGGCCAGTGCAGGGTGTGGGCGCGGTACACCACCCAGATTTCACCCTGGGTGATGCGCGGCACACTCATGCCCTGGGCGATGAATTGCACGCCACGCCGGGGCGCGCGGCGGGTCGAGTTGATCTGGCCCTGGAGGATGTACAGGGTTTTCGCCTGCTTGAGCACCGGCTGCGGCGCGACGCCGCTCCACAGCCAGAACGCGTCATGGTCGCGGGCGTCCACCGCGCCGAAGGCCGGGCTTGCCAGCAGGAGCAGGGCCAGCCAGAAACGCTTCACGGCTTACCAGTAGTACTGCAGCGACTTGCCCCACTGGGTGTCGGCGAACCCGGTTTTCAACTGGCGGAACCAGCCTTTGCGCACGTTCTTGTCGACGTCTTCGCCACCGCAACTGTTGTAGCCCGAAGGTCCGTAGCAGTTGATGGCACGAAACAGCGCGTAGGCCTTGTCGTTTCGCGGTGCCTTGGGATTGCCGATCACCCGCTTGTAGCCCTCCAGTCGCGAGAAGGTTTCACCCTTGAAGGGCGAGGCAGTGCTGCCCAGGCTGCCGGCGGAGCGCGCTTGTTCCAGGGGCATGCCGTCCAGGCCGTTACGCAGGACGAATTCCCCCAGGCAGTTCAGGCCCTGCGGGTTTTTCGGATCGGCCTGCAAGGTGCTGGCGATTTGCGCGATGCTCGGGCAGGTGTAGCCGGACTCGGCCTTGTCACCGTTCCACTGGAACAGTCTCAACGACTGGCCGCCGCTGTAGACGTAGCCCAGGCTGGTGCCGAGCTTGTCATCGGGAACCGAGGCGGGCAGTTGCTTGAGGTCCTCGGCAAAGGTCTCGAACTGGCCGCGCAGCAGGTCTTTATAGAGCAGCGTGAATTGCGCAGTCTGGCGCTCTACCGGGTCTTCGGCATGGGCAAGCTGTTGGCGCAGCAGGTCGGGACCGGCGACGTTGCGCAGCAGGATATAGCGCACCTGCTTGGCACTGATCGGCGAATCGGCGGCGAATACCTTGGCCAGCTGGCCGCTGCGTTCGTAGTTCATCGCCAATGCGAGCTCCAGCTGGTCACGTTGCAACGGTTGCTTGGTCAGCGGCAGCAGTTGCAGCCACAGCGCTTCGGCGGCTTTCCAGTCTTCCTTGGCTTCCAGCGCGAGGCCACGCAGGGTCTGTTGGCTGAAAGCGAAGTAGTCGAGATTCGACGGCACGTCTTGCGGCAGCAGCTTCAAGGTACGGTCGGGCTGATGCTCGACGTTCAGGGCAAACGCCGCCTGCACGTAGGCATACAGCGCGGGCTCCTGCGCGAACACCGCTTTTTGTGCATCGAGCGCTTCACGCGTGAGCTTCGGCGGCTCACCGGCACGCATCCACATCAGGTCGTTGAGGGCCAGGATCAGCGGGTTGCCCACAGGTGCCGTGGTGCTGGTCAGCAGCTTGGTGTCGGCTTCCTGCACCAGTTCATCCAGCGACACGTTGCGCTGGGCATCGGTGGCCTGGGTCAGTTGCCAGGCAAAGTCGTCCGCCAGTTTGTCGGGGTTGGGCGCCAGCCAGTGCACCCGGCGCAACAGGCCACGGGCGGAGGCGGCGTATTCGCCCTGTGGATAAGTTTTCAGGTAGTCGTCGAAAGCGCTTTCGGCCCGTTGCAGGGCAGACTTATCCACATGCTCAAGCGACGGCGTGCCGTATTCATCGAAGGCATTTTGCTGGGCGTCGTTCAGCGCGGTGCGGGCGGTCATGTACAGCGCTGTTTCCTTCAGCCAGGGCAGCGAGCTGCTCGTCAGCCCGGCAAAACCTTTTTGCGCATCGCTGAAGCGTCCGCTGTAAAAGTCCCCGGCGGCTTTCAGGTAGGTGAGCAATGCCTGGCCGTCTGCCGATTTGATTTGGTCGGCCTCGCCTGCCGCTACGCCGTCCGAGGAACAACTGCCGAGCATCTGCAGCCGCAGCTTGGCCAGTAACTGGCGCTCGGCCTGCGGTACATCGGCCTTCACCACCTGGCTGATAAACGCGGCGGCACTGTCATCGGCATTGCTGCGGCAACGGCTGCCTTCGCCGGAAAGGAAGGCTTCACCGGCGGTCTTTGCGTCGTCGCGCGTGATGCCCAGCGGGCTGAGCAGTGCATCCAGTTCGGCGGTGCGCGAGTCGTCGGGTTTGTTGTCGGGTTTGTTGTCGGGCTCATCCGCAGCCGGCATAAGCCGATACACCGGAAAGGGCACCGGGCCAAATCCTTCGGACACGTCCTGCTCGCCCAAGGCATTCGGCGCCAGCGGCATGACGTTTTTGTCCGCCAGCAACAGCCGCAGGTTGACCCGGCTGTCATTGCCGGGGCTCAGGAAGGGCAGGTTGCTGCACACGTCCAGGCTGTTGCGCGACACTCGCCAATCCGGGTAGCAAGAGTCATCGCCGCTGGCGTGGGCCTGGAGGGGAAGGGTGGCGAGCAATGCCAGTGCCAGGGGTGACAGAAGACCGATGCGCATGAAATGTCCTTGATCCTGAATCCATGGAAGGCAGCAATCATAGCGTGATCCGATGAAAGCGTCGGAGACGTCCTGCGCAAAATTCAGATTTGTCCGATTGGCGGATGGTTGGTCAAATCCATGCAAAACAGCGGGCGAATCAAGGCCTTTTGACCTAGAGTGGCGGGTGTTCGCGCAAGCGCAGGTTCAGTAGTGGGTGAGGAAGTAGAGGTGCGACGCTCTGTGGCGGAACAAGACAACAAGGCCGGGGCATTGCCCGTGCTCAATCCTGGCCTTTGGGAGAATGCCGGCTGGCTGGCTCGGTTGTGGTGGGTACCGCTGGTGGCGTTGGCCATGGCCGTGCGTTTCTATGGCCTGACCGCCTCCGCCATCTGGGGCGATGAAGGTTCAAGCCTGCTGCTCGCCGAGTATTCCCTGGAAGACCTGTGGTTTCACGCCGCACATGACGTTCATCCGCCGCTGTATTTCTTCATGCTGCGCGGCTGGATCGAGGTGTTCGGCGACAGCATTTTCTCCCTGCGCAGCATGAGTGCGATCCCCGGTGTGGTCGCAGTCGGCCTGGGAATCTGGCTGACAAGGCTGATCGCGACCCGTCGCGCGGCGGTGCTGGCCGGGATTCTGTTGGCGTTGCTGCCCACGGCAGTGCGCTACAGCCAGGAAGTGCGGATGTATTCGCTGCTGGGCGTATGGCTGCTGGCCGCCACCCTGGCCTTGGTGTATTGGGTCCGCCAGCCTGAGCGCAAGCGCTATCTGGTGGCCTATGCGCTGTTGATGACGGCAGCCTTCTACACCCACTATTTCACCGCGTTGTGCGTGCTGGTGCATTGGTCATGGCTGCTGTTGCTGCGCCAGCCACGGGCCGGCGGCCTGCGCCTGGTCACGCGTGCGGGCTGGTGGTTGGCCAACATTGCCATTGTGTTGCTGTACTTGCCCTGGCTCCCGAATCTGCTGGGCCTGGTGCAGCACACCGAAGAACTCAAGGTGGGCGGTGATATTGGCTGGGAAGACCCGGTCAACCTGTATTCCGTGCCGTCGATGGTGTGGCAGTTCCTCATTCAGGACCCGGGCGACCACTTGTGGCGACCGCTCTTTGTGGTGTTTCCGTTATTGCTGATGGCGCTGGTCGGTGTGACTGCCTGGCGCGATCAAAGCCGCTTTCGCTTTGGCTGGCTGCTGGGGCTTTTTTTCATGCTGCCAGTGCTGCTGGTCTATGGGGTTTCGTTTATTTCCCCGGTGTTTATCGAGCGTTATCTGACCGCCTACGCGATGAGTTTGCCGATCATCGTGGCGTTGGCCGTCGACCGTCTGTCGTCGCGCTTGCCGCTCGCAGCAGCGGCAGTCTTCGTGTTGTTTGTCGGGGTCGAGCTGGTGGGCGTGAAGACCAACTCCACCGTCGATGAGCATGATCAGTTCAACGTGGTGGTGGAGTTCGTCAATCGCAACTACCAGGAAGATGACCGCATCGTCATCAGCGACATGCTGTGGTACCTGCCCTACGTCTATTACGACGAGACCGACGCCCAGTTGCAGCTTTTCACACCGCCGACCGCCGCCGGCAAGTCCACCCGGCCTAATGCCTATGGTTTTGGCACCCTGGTGGACCAGGATGGCGGGCGCATCTACCTTGATCGCTTGTCGGCGTTACCCGCCGAGATCCAGCGTGTATGGCTGATCAGCGCCGCGGAGCCGCCGGATGAGTTTGCCCCGTTGCCGGCCGGATGGCGTCAGCTCAGCCAACAGGACGGCGGCGGCGCGCGGGCCCGGCTGTTCGTGCTGTGTAACGCGCCAGCGGGCGTGCACCGTGAGGGCTGCGATTAATCCGCGCAACACCTGAGAGGTTTATGTTCGCCTGGGGGGCTAGACTCAGGTGAACCCTCTCTCCAGGAACGCCTCATGGAATCCCCAGTCCACAACTTGCCATCGTTGTTCAAACAGCTCGGTTTGCCCGATGACCCGGTCAGCATCGAGCGGTTCATCGCGGTCCACTCTCCACTCAAGCCCGAATTGCATCTGGCGGAAGCGTTTTTCTGGACGCCGCCCCAGCGGGCGTTTTTGCGTGAGGAGATTCTGGAGGACGCGGATTGGGCGGAGGTGGTGGATGAGTTGAATTTGCGGTTGAGAGAGGGGCGAGGAGTCTAAGCCGTCAAGAGGCGGTTGCTTTCTCTGGTGGCCATTGGCGAGCGGTGTGCACAAGCGCCACGACCCTTTCTACGTCGGGCTCAAGTTGGTAAGCAAGGCGGTAGCTTGGATGAGGAATGACTTCGCGTGTGCCTGTGATCCTGCCGAGTGGGCCGATTTCTGGGTGTTTTGCCAGCCCCAGCACTGCACTGCTGAAGCGTCGATCCATATCGGCTGCGGCTTGTGGGTTTTTCTCAAATAAAAAGTCCCAGATATCCCTACGGTCCTGCGCCGCTTCCGGCGTCCAGGCAACCCTCATTCCTGATTATCTACGTGAGCACGTTTCGCAGAAAACTCAGCTTCCAAATCCTCATTGGAAATCTCTCTGCCTGCCTGTATCGAGGCGCGAGAGGCGTCTACTTTACGCTGCAAGAACGCGTCGTACTCCCGTGATTCCTGCTGGGCCTGGACAAACTGACGCATCATATCTCGCACGATTTGCGATGCAGGACGGTGGGTAGCCTCGCACTCGGCCATGAATTGGTCGCGTAGTTCCGACTCAAGCTTCAAGGTGAAAACGGCTAGTTTTGACATAAGTGAATGCTCTAGATTGGTATGTACGAAGTATATACAACGTGCATACCTGACGACGCATGTGAGCTGAGTGAGGCGACTGACGGTTGCTGACAGCAAACCACCTTTCCCCAAACCAGCTTTACTTAGCCCACGGGCCATCCACCCATCCGCAAATTTGTATCAAAACTTGACTGCATTGGATCCATCGACCATATTGATAGTTAGCAAACTAACTGTATGCGAATAATCCAGTGTCCCAGACCCTCGAACAACTCCAGATGAACATCAGCAGCAGCATGGTGGTAGGTGCCAGGACCTGGCGCAAAATCTGCCAGACCACGCTCGTCAGCTATGGCATCTCTGAAGCCTGCGCCGTGCCGCTGCTGATGATCGGCCGCCTCGGCGACGGTGTGCATCAGGTCAAGGTGGCCCAGGCCGCCGGGATGGAAAGCCCGTCCCTGGTGCGCCTGTTGGATCAGCTGTGCAGTTCTGGCTATGTGTGCCGCACCGAAGACATCCACGACCGCCGCGCCAAGGCCTTGAGCCTCACCGCGCGTGGCCGCGAGCTGGTGCAGGCAGTGGAACAGCAACTGGTGCGCCTGCGCCGCGAGGTGCTGGCGACAATCGACCCCGATGACCTGGAAGCTGCTTTGCGTGTACTGCGGGCCTTCGAAGGTGCCAATCAACATCCCATGGTTGTGAGTTCTTGAACGGATTTTTTACCGGCATGCCGCCGGCCAGGGATTGGTTCTATGGCGTAAGGACATTCGCCGCTTCAATGATCGCGTTGTACATCGCCATGCTGATGCAAATGCCGCGTCCGTATTGGGCGATGGCCACGGTGTATATCGTGTCCAGCCCGTTTGTCGGCCCTACCAGCTCCAAGGCGCTGTACCGGGCGGTCGGTACCTTCATGGGCGCGGCCGCTGCGGTGTTTTTTGTGCCGATGTTTGTGCAGACGCCTTACGTGTTGGTGGTGGTGATCGCGCTGTGGACCGGGATTCTGCTGTTCCTGTCCCTGCACCTGCGCACCGCCAACAGCTATGCGCTGATGCTGGCCGGCTACACCTTGCCGCTGATCGCCCTGCCGGTGGTGGATAACCCGCTGGCGGTGTGGGATGTGGCCGAAGCGCGGACCGAAGAGATCTTCCTCGGCATCGCCGTGGCGGCGGTGGTGGGGGCGATGTTCTGGCCGCGACGCCTGGCGCCGGTGTTCGATGACTCGGTGAGCAAGTGGTTTGCCGACGCCCAGGTCTACAGCCAGCGCTTCCTCAGCCGCAACGTGCAACCCGAGGAAATCAGCACCCTGCGCGGCGGCATGGTCGCTACCTTCAACACCCTGGAATTGATGATCGGCCAACTGCCCCACGAGGGCTCCCGGCCGCAAACGGTGCGCAATACAAAGGAGCTGCGCGGGCGGATGATCCACCTGCTGCCGGTGATCGACGCACTGGACGACGCCGTGTACGCGCTGGAACACCGCGCGCCGGAATTGCTCGAGCGCTTCACGCCGCTGCTGACCGCCGCCAACGAGTGGCTGGCCAGCACGCAAAAGGATGCGCCCCTCGAACGCTGGCGTGTCCTGCGTGACCAGATCGAAGCCCTGCAACCCGATGCCGACGCCCTGGATGACCGCCATCAGTTGCTGTTCTCCAACGCCCTGTATCGCCTGGGCGAGTGGGTGGATCTGTGGCAAGACTGCCGCAGCCTGCAAGCCGCCATCCAGTGCGAAAGCCAGGACAGCTGGCGCGCAGTTTACCGCCACTGGCGCCTGGGCCGGCTGACGCCATTCCTCGACCGTGGCCTGATGTTCTACTCGGCGTTTTCCACCGTCACCGCGATCATCGTCGCCTCGGTGCTGTGGATCCTGTTGGGCTGGACCGACGGTGGCAGTGCAGTGATCCTGGCGGCGGTGGCCTGCAGCTTCTTCGCTTCGATGGACGACCCGGCGCCGCAGATCTACCGGTTCTTTTTCTGGACGGCGATGTCGGTGCTGTTCGCCAGCCTCTACCTGTTTCTGGTGCTGCCCAACCTGCATGATTTCCCGATGCTGGTGCTGGCGTTTTCGGTGCCCTTTATCTGCATCGGCACGCTGACGGTACAGCCGCGTTTCTACCTCGGCATGCTGCTGACGCTGGTCAACACCTCGTCGTTCATCAGCATCCAGGGTGCCTACGACGCGGACTTCCTGGCCTTTGCCAACTCCAACCTGGCGGGCCCGGTAGGCCTGTTGTTCGCCTTTGTCTGGACCCTGATTGCCCGGCCGTTCGGCGCTGAGCTTGCGGCCAAGCGCCTGACCCGTTTCAGCTGGCGCGACATCGTCACCCTGACCGAGCCTGCGACCCTGGCCGAACACCGCAAGATGGGCGTGCAAATGCTCGACCGCCTGATGCAACACCTGCCGCGCCTGGCCATGACCGGCCAGGACACCGGCATCGCCCTGCGGGAAGTGCGGGTGGCGCTGAACCTGCTGGACCTGCTGGCGTACTCGCCGCGCATCCTCGGGGTGCCGCGGGTGTTGTTGAACCAGGTGGTGGAAGGCGTCGGCGGTTACTTCAAGGCCTGCCTCAAGGCCGGTGAACGTCTGCCGGCCCCCAGCGGTCTGCTGATGACCCTCGACCGTACCCGCCGCGCCCTCAACGGCCAGGGCCTGCAAGGCGAGGACGAAACCCGCCTGCATTTGTTGCACGCCCTCAGCGGCTTGCGCCTGGCGCTGTTGCCCGGCGTGGAATTTCTTGGCGGCACAGAGATGGAAGCGCCGTTACCCGATGGAGCGCCTTTATGATCGGTGATCTGGATATCAGCGGGGTGTTCCTGCCCACGTTGCTGGTGCTGATGGGCATTACGTATGTGTTGTACCTGGTGGTGCACGGGCTGTTGACCCGCGTCCACTTCTATCGCCTGGTCTGGCACCGGGCATTGTTCAATGTGGGTCTCTACGCTCTGTTGCTGGGCGCAGTGGATTCACTCAGTCGATACCTCATGACATGAAAAAACCTTTTTTGACCATTGGCCGTGTAGTCCTGACGTTACTGGTGGTGACCTTCGCCTGCGTCGTGGTGTGGCGCATGGTGATGTACTACATGTTCGCGCCGTGGACCCGTGACGGCCACATCCGTGCCGACATCGTGCAGATCGCCCCGGACGTGTCCGGGTTGATCCAGCAAGTGGACGTGCGCGACAACCAGTTGGTGGTGCGCGGCCAGGTGCTGTTCTCCGTCGACCAGGACCGTTTCAAGCTGGCCCTGCGCCAGGCCCAGGCCGCCGTGGCCGACCGTCAGGAAACCCTGGCCCAGGCCGTGCGCGAGAACAAGCGTAACCGTGGCCTCGGCAACCTGGTGGCCAGCGAGCAACTGGAAGAAAGCCAGTCCCGCGTCGCCCGTGCCCAATCGGCCCTGGCCGAGTCGCAAGTGGCGGTGGATGCCGCGCAACTCAACCTGGACCGCTCGGTGATCCGCAGCCCCGTGGACGGCTACATCAACGACCGTGCGCCGCGTAACCAGGAGTTCGTGACCGCCGGGCGTCCGGTGTTGTCGGTGGTGGACAGCAACTCGTTCCACATCGACGGCTACTTTGAAGAGACCAAGCTCGACGGCATTCACGTCGGCCAGAGCGTCGACATCCGCGTGATCGGCGACAACGCTCGCCTGCGCGGGCATGTGCAGAGCATCGTCGCCGGTATCGAAGACCGTGACCGCACCAGCGGCTCCAACCTGCTACCGAACGTCAACCCGGCGTTCAGCTGGGTGCGCCTGGCCCAGCGGATTCCGGTGCGCATTGCGTTTGACGATGTGCCGGCAGACTTCCGCATGATTGCCGGGCGCACCGCCACCGTGTCGATCATCGACGACCAACCCAAGTCGGAGAACAAGCCATGAAACGGCTTTTAGCAACCGCCGGGCTGGGGTTGTTGCTGGCGGCCTGCCAAGTGGTGGGGCCCGATTACAAACTGCCGGACAAGGCGGCCGTGAACCGTGGTGACCTTCAGGGCCAGTTGGCCGGGGAGGGCAGCAATGTTGTGTCGGCGCCGGTACCGGCGGACTGGTGGAAGCTCTACCAGGACCCGCGCCTGGATAAGCTGGTGGAGCAGGCCATGGCCTCCAACACCGACCTGCGGGTGGCTGCGGCCAACTTGCAGCGCTCGCGCTATCAGGTGCAGCAAGCCGAATCGGCCGGCGGCTGGAGTGCCGGCGCCAAGGCCGAAGCCCAGCGCCTGCAAGAATCGGGTGAGGCCTATTTGCTGACGGAAAAAGTCCCGGTGGCGAATATCGGCAGCGCCAGTATCAGCACCTCCTATCAATTCGATTTGTTCGGCACCTTGCAGCGTGGCATTGAAAGCTCCCAGGCCACTGCCGATGCGGCCCAGGCGGCGTCTGATATCGCCCGTATCACGCTGGTGGCGGACGTGGTGCGCTCCTACACCCAGGTGTGTGCGGCCAACGAAGAGCTGGCAATCGCCAACGAGTCCCTCGACCTGCAAGCCCAGAGCACGCACCTGACCCAGCGCCTGCGGGATGCCGGGCGCGGTGATGAAACCCAGGTCACCCGTTCGCAAACCCAATACAAATCCTTGCGCGCCGAAATGCCGCGCTATGAAGCACTGCGCCAGGCCGGGCTGTTCCGCCTGTCGATGTTGCTGGCCAGGCCGCTGGATCAACTGCCGGCCGGCACTGCCCAATGCGCCGAGCTGCCGCACATCGCGCAGTTGTTGCCGGTGGGCGATGGCGCCACGCTGCTCAAGCGCCGCCCTGACGTGCGCCAGGCCGAACGCCAACTGGCGGCGGCCACCGCGCGCATCGGTGTGGCCACCGGCGCGCTGTACCCGGACATCAGCATCGGCGCCACCGTGGGTACCGTCGGCATCCTGGATGACCTCGGCACCCCGGCCACCAACCGTTGGGGCTTTGGCCCGCTGATCAGCTGGACGCTGCCGACCAACGGCGCCCGCGCCCGCATCCACGAAGCCGAAGCCGCGACCCAGGGCGCCCTGGCGCACTTCGACGGGGTGGTGCTCAACGCTATCCGTGAAACCCAGACGGGCCTCGCGCAATACACCGCGCAACTGCAACGCCGCGATGCCCTGGCGGATGCCGGCGCGTCGGCCAAAGAGGCGGCGGAGCAGACGCACCGGTTCTTCCAGGCCGGCCGCGCGTCGTTCCTGGCCGACCTGCAGGCCACGCGTACCTACACCGACGTGCGGGCGCAATTGGCCGCGGCGAACACCCAGGTTGCCATGAGCCAGATCGATTTGTTCCTGGCCCTGGGCGGCGGCTGGGAAAGTGGACGAACGCAAGCCACACAAGCCAGCAAACCCTGAGCTGATTGCTATGCTTTGACAGGCGGACTTACGTGATGGTCCGCTGGTCACTGCTCGCGTTTGCTCATGGGGATTCCAATAATGAAAAACCCTTATGCTCCCGCTTTCTGGTGCGTGTTCTTCGCACTGGTGTTGCTATCGGCGACTTACTTCTACGGCATCATGCTGGCCCATCAAATCGACAAGGCCATGGTGTTCCTCGACAGCGCCAGCGCGTTGATCGCGGTGCTGTCCATCGGCGTGGTGGCCTGGGCCTCCTACCAGGGCCAGCGAATCAAGCGAAGACTGCTCGAACAAGGCAAGACCCGCGTGGCGATCTGGGATACCAAGGTTGCCCTGCGCCGGGTCGAGACGGTGTTCGACCGCTACTTCTGGGGCAGCTACTGGCAGCCGGGGCGCACCTTCCAGGAAGTCATGGGCGAACTGACCGGCACACCGCTGGAAAAAAGCCTCGAAGCCCTGAAAAAACAATGCGTGATGCTTGATCGGCAAGTCGCCGACGGACGGCATTGGCTGAATAACGCCCGGGAATTATCCGACGTGGCCACTGCGATGGCGCGGGAGCGTTACCAGCTGGATTTTTATGATCCCAAGTCGGATACGCCGGGCAATGCGGTGATTCACCGTGAGTTTGAGGTGCTGGTGTATACGTGGACGGCGCGCCTGAAAAGCTTCGACCATCAACTTGATGAGATCGAAACCGAGTATTCCTGAAATCTGTGGTGTCTGTACTGACGCCTTCGCGAGCAAGCCCGCTCCCACATTCGATCGAGTTCCATCTTTGGAATGC